>NZ_JAJRBM010000170.1 GCF_028679455.1 Methanospirillum sp.
CTATATTCGGCCATATATATTGAATGAGGTGGTCTGGATTGAAGGATGACCGGATCTACCTGAAGCATATTTTAGATGAAATTCAATTTCTGGAACGAATATCTGACCAGAAAACATACGATGATATCATTCATGATGATTACTTTTCTCATGCGGTACGAAGCGCTCTTGAGGTTATCGGCGAAGCATCAAAGAATGTGTCAGATATTGTAAAAGATAACCATCAGGATATCTCCTGGCGAGAGATGGCAGCACTTCGTGATCGTATCATTCATGGATACTTTTCTATCGACTATTCTATCGTCTGGAATGTCATCACAAAAGATATTCCTGAAATAAAACCAAAGATCTTCAGTCTGCTTAAAGAACTGGATAAACAGTATCCGGATTCGGACCTCTGACTGAATCCCTTTTGCCTTTTTACCAGAAACGTAGTGAGTGTGATTATTTCCAGTTATGCAGGTTCCGGTAGAGAATCCGGTGGGAAAAAGACTAATGAATAGGAATTGTATATAGTTACTGGTCTGTCTTCCCACTAAAACTGACGATGAGCTATATATCTAATATAGATAGTATTGAGGAATAATTCCCAGGAGTAGAGATATGATGAAAATTACTGATCTCCCATCAGAAATACGATTACATATCATTCCTCATTTTCAGATATCATCAATCTGGATCTTCGGTTCTGCTATCCGTGATGATTATTCCAATGATAGTGATATCGATCTGGTTGTAGAATTTATGCCCGGTGCACGGATTACCCTGCTCACGCTTGCGTCACTGCAGACCGATCTGGAGAAGGTTCTCGGGAGAAAGGTCGATCTTATCACCCGGAAGGCTATCGATGATTTCATGAATCCGATTATGAGGCACGAGGTTCTCTCAACTATGGTGAGAATCTATGGATCGTGATCTCTCTATTCTGGCAGATATCAGAGAGATGTGTTCAGATGCTATCACATTTCTTGGAGACAGGACCCGGGATGAACTCGCACAGGACAGACAACTCCAGTATGCACTCATCCGGTGTCTGGAAGTAATAGGTGAAGCGGCAAAATTCGTATCTTCTAATACAAAGGACAGATATCCGGAGATCCCATGGTCTCAATATGCAAAGACACGTGATTTCCTCATTCATTCATATGCGAAGATAGATCCGGATGTCATCTGGCAATCCGTAAAATATGATATACCCGAATTACTCCAAATTCTCAATGATGATCGTTCACCATAAGGGTATTATTCTCATATTCAAGAGGATATATCTTTAAAATCGGTCTATTCTTTTAATCCCTTATTATCGACATCAGCGAGAATCGGTTTTAAAATAGAGATTAATTGAGGTATCTCCTCTGTAACAGTCTTGTAGATCTGGATCTGGTTTATTCCCCAGTACTGATGGATAATTTTGTCCCGCATTCCGGTAATAAATCGCCATGGGATTTCCTGATATCTAACTCTGATATTTTCCGGAATTCCTTTTGCTGCTTCACCAAGAACCAGAAGATTATAAAGGATTGCTTCAGTCTTCTCTTCATTTATTGAGATATCGGAACTTGTAAGACCCTGTGTATAGGTGATGATCTTCTCTGCTGCAATGAGCATATCTTCAAGAAATACAAGGCCATCACGCGGTTCAGACATATTTGACCTCTGATAGAATCCGATTCTTAAGCCGTGGTTTTATTCCTTCGGCATCTACGAGGTCCACACGTGTTTGAAGAGTATCGGATAGAAATGCTTCAATTTCCATGAATCTGAATAATCCAGGAGGATCTGAGAACTCCACCAGGAGATCAACATCACTATCATCTGTCTGAGTGCCTTTCGTTACAGATCCGAATATTCCGATGCGGGTTATATGATACTGTTCAGAGAGCCGGGGCTTGAGTAATTGAAGAATAGATGTTATGGTATCTAATCTTGTTTTGTTATTCACTTGGACCATCCCCGTAAGTATCCTGATTATATGTTCTATGTCCTTGATTAGATAATAAGGTCATTGAAGGTATCAAATGGTGTGCTTCTACCATTTGTATAAAATGCCTATGAGGCAGCGCCTCATATGGGTTTTAGGATTACATACTCATCTATCCCAAAAAAAGATAGATCATAAAAATTTAAAACTGATACTTCAGCATATCAAATTTATTTTATAGAGTGACAAAAAGAAAATAAAATAATTACTATAAATTCGATACCTAGTTCTGCAAACAATTCACGTGAGAATTATTTATGAAGATTATTGGAATATGGGACATTTTTGAATCCGGTGCAAAACCATATGATAAATTTATAGAGTCCCATAGTGCTTTTTATTCCCAATTATCCAGATCTAATCTTCCGGAATCAGGAGTTCGGGTTATTCGATACGATATAAAAATGGTCCTATTCTAGCCGGAATCGCATTAGGTGCTGATGCAGATTTTTACATCCCTGAATGGGACTACATAGACACTGTTATGATATCTCCTGATCTGATAGAAATAACATCTTTTCATCGTAAAAACTCATTGTTCCAGGTACATGATGCAACATGTACTGAATCTGATGCTATTCTATTTCAGTGCAATCTTCAGAAAGAGCATTTAAAACTGTATCTTGGATCAATATCCTGGTATTTTCCGGATAATGTATCTATTGATGAAGTACATCTGGTTCCATACGATCCATTATGGCCTGCTATGGCAACTGCTTTCATTGATACTTTTTATAAAGAATTTGGTGCTGACATTATCACGAAAATGGAGCATTATGGGAGTACTTCTATTCCTGGAATGCCTGCAAAACCAATTTTAGATTTTTTAGTTGAAGTTTCATCATTACGAGAAGCCATTAAACGAATCGTTCGGCTAACTGATACTAAAAACTGGGAATATTGGTGGTATGGTGATCATATTACTCTCATAAAACGGGACGAAACAACCAGAATCCGAACACATCATATTCATATAACCACTTTTGAGAATAAAATCTGGAACAATGTTGTGTTCAGAGATCGATTACGATCCAATCCTGATCTAGCCAACGAGTATGCTGATCTAAAATACAGATTAGCAGAAGAGTTCAAAATTGATCGGGAAGCGTATACTAGAGCAAAAGGGGATTTCGTCAGAAAGGCGATGCATATCGATTCCGGTGTTTCAGGTCATAGTGAGAAATAGTCCCTCCTAAAAATCTCGAAGATCCGGCAGGGGATCTGGTATGAATGGTTTAGGTTTCATAGATGGTCGGGTATTTGTGGGTCACCAGATACCGGCAAGATTGTTTGTGGATCATTTGGATACGATCTGATACCTACAAAATTTCTGATTTTTTTTGTGTGGTGATTAGAGTTCACCGGTTTAGATCTCATCTATGGTCCCTGAAGGAATCAGGGTGATGATCTTTCTCTCTAATTTTGGAAATGTCTCCCACTTCTGTATGAGTGAGATCTCAAACTTCTCAAACTAGGTGTTCCAGTTGAATACACGGTCTATCGAGTCCTGGTTCTTTCTGCCCTATGCAAACCGGAACCGGTTTCCAGTATGGAACGGGCTTTCTAGAGCGCTTTTGTCGTTTGCTACCAAGAAAAGAGAGGTTCTTCTCCGGGTTCAGGTATCAGAGTACAGGATCGAGTTTCCGGTCCGCAGCGGGACTATCATCAGTATGATCGAAGTGATGATTAATATACCGGGAGGAACTCTAGATCCAAGAATGCAAGACCTCTGATGAGGTTATTGCTCCGGAGGTTGCAGCGATGCAGGTGAAGATCTATGCATACGGGCTACGGCTTCTTGGAAAGAGTTTATCATCCGGTGGGGTTGCGTACATCGAAGATGCCAGGGTTGATCCGGTTCCGGTCTGGGAGATTGTTGAAGGGTTGATTGATCGGATCCAGGAGAAGAGGTTCCCGGAAAAACCCGGGAAACAATGTGGAGGGTATGATTATTTCCAGATATGCAGGTATGGGTAACAGGATTTGATGGAAAAAAACAAAAAAGTTACGAATAATATCGATGTGATAATCTGTCAATCCCTAAAAATTGGTGAAGAACCCAAAGATTTTCTATATATATAATTTGGCCCTACTACAGATATACTTCAAATTCTTCGAGTGTAATCCCTGCCAGTTTCAATGCAAATCGAAGAGTTCCTGTAGCTAATTCATCATACATTGGAATAACAGTCCCAATTTTTCCTTCAGGAGTACTTTTTGAAAGGCGTACGTGACTACCCTTTCTGCCAGATATCTCAAACCCGAAATTCTTACAGAGAATTTTTATCGCTACTGCTCCGGAAACGGGTTTATTGGGTGGCAACAGATGCTACCTCAAATGTGGTAATCAGACTCCGGGATATAGGAGAAAGAGGAAACTCTTCCAGATATAGTTCGGTTGCTTCTTTGAGATTTTCAATTGCTTCCTCGATAGTGTTCCCTTGGCTC
>NZ_JAJRBM010000171.1 GCF_028679455.1 Methanospirillum sp.
ACCTACAAGGAAATAAAACTTCCGGTACGAAATTTTAGAGAGATTTAAAAATGAAGAATAAATATCCGATTGTTAGTCGTGAGTAGGTGGCACACTCACGCTAAAGGGGTAGTTATTATCCAGTGTCAAACCGAACATAAGGCTCGATAATATCTCAATAACGTGATAAAATAATGAGTAACAGATTCAAACTACATTTTTGTTCATGAGATTCTCAACCCTTATCATCTTTAACAGCAGATTACCTTTTCAGGAGATCACATGAAGTCTATCTATTGTCTTCTGATCGGAATTGTTCTTGTTATGCTGTTGTTCACAACGATTACGACTGCCGCCTCTCCGGACCGCCTTGACACTATCATCGAACGGGGAAGCCTGATCATCGCTATGGAACCAGTCGGTGCTCCCTATGGGTCCATCGTCCCAGGTGTGGAACGCAGTTCAGTCACGAACTGTTCGGGGGACTGTTATACTGAAAACCAAATGACCGGATTTGACATTGCCGTCACATCTGCTATTGCCCGGAAACTCGGGGTTGAAGCCTGTTATCGTACACCTGCCCATGATCTCGTTGAAACCAGGAACTGGTCTGGTTGGGATCTCTTCACAAATTACTATATAACCAATGACCGGTTGGATGATTACTATTTCACCCGGCCAATCGTCTCGGAATCATCCCGGTTCTACATCCGCACCAATGAGACAGAAATCACCGGATTATCCAACCTATCAGGCAAAATTATCGGCGTTGGAAATGCTTCCGCTCAACTGAACTATCTTAAAAACAAACTCGACATTATCGGTACCGTATACGAAAATCCGGTGGTAGATCCAGTCATAAAAGAATACACGGATGAGTACGACGCTCTTGACGCTCTCAATGATGAATCTGTTGATGCAATTCTCATTTCAGAAACCACCGGGGAAGATGCAATCGCCAACGGAACCCGGATTGTAGGTCTCAACCCCGCTGCCTTCACCGGATACGGGGCTTACAGCCTCTCGAAGCAGTCTGAAGGGGATGCAAAGCAACTGGTTGAGAAGATTGACGGGATCCTTGCTGATATGTATACTGATGGAGAACTCTCTAACCTATATCAGGTTTATCTTGGAGGAGAGTTTACCAAAGATGCTGAATCCTTTAATATCAGCACCCTGAATCAGTTCTCCGGGTAACCAACCCGGCACCTGTTTTTGAATCAGACTATCAATTGATTGGTCAGACTTTTAATCTGATATTGTCTCAAATTTCTGGTTCGATACAGATTTTCTCATATGGTATGTTCAAATTATTCTTGAATGGTTACATGGTGTTTAATCCATGCAACATAGTGATCCATCCAGTTCTGAAGATATGATATGCTGGCTTCCCCGATATTTCCGTCATCGTCAAACAAACCATCCCGCATCTGGATGTATGCTTCTGGCTGTCGCAAGGTGGAAACATCCAGGAATGAGAGGACATTGCGTAAGTGTTGCTGGGCCATTGCGGTCCCTGCAGCACCCGGAGAAACACCTATAATGCCCGCAGGCTTTCCAGCCCAGACATTCTGACCATATGGGCGTGAACCATGGTCCAGGGCATTCTTCAGAACACCCGGAATCGAACGGTTGTATTCAGGTGTTACGAACAAAAGCCCGTGGGCAGCATTAATCTCCTTCTTCATTCGTTTAACAGAATCTGCCTGATGTTCGTCATCATCCTGATTATACAGGGGAATATCATGTATCTGTACATGATTAAATGAAAATTCAGAAGGTGCGATCTTTTCAATGGCAATTGCCATTTTTTTGTTGAAGGAATCCTTACGAAGACTTCCCACGATGGTAGCGATGATGTACTGATTCATATGGTTCACATTAGGATTTTTTTCTGATAAATCTATCATGCTCATAATCTGAAAAAGCCTGCTCCAGTTCTTCCTGAGTGTTCATAACGATGGGACCTCCCCAGGCAATTGGTTCACGTAACGGTTTACCGGAAAAGAGCAGGAACCGAACTCCCTGACTCCCCGCATGAATCCCGATTGTTTCACCCTCTTGTCCGTACAGGACTACACTCCGGTTCACGAGATCATCTTTTGATTGCTGGTCAAATCTTCCTGATCCAGAGATGACATAGGCAGCTGCCATGGAACCTGGTTTGACCGCATGAGTAAACGAGGAATCAGGGTCCAGTGATACGTCAAGGTACTCCATATCTGCGATGACAGGATTGACAGGTCCTGCGGTATCACCGATCCTGCCACTTATTACTCTGATCTGTATCCCCCCGGGTAACCTGACCAGAGGAATTTTTTCAGCAGAAATCTCCTGGTACCATGGATCCATCATCTTATGGGCACGAGGGAGGTTCACCCAGAGCTGAAACCCACCCATCCGTCCGTTTATGGGTTTTGGCATCTCCTGGTGGATAATTCCAGAACCTGCCGTCATCCACTGCACACCCCCGGCATCGACGTTCCCTACATGACCCATACTATCACCATGTTCGACTGTTCCTTCCAGCATATAGGTAACGGTCTCAATTCCACGGTGCGGGTGCCAGGGAAAACCAGCGAGATAATCCTCCGGGCGGTCAGCACGAAAGTCATCAAACATAAGAAATGGATCAAAGTCAGGGATCGTATGATAACCAAACGCTCGGTGAAGCCGGACACCAGCCCCTTCCATCGTTTCACGGGATGTAAATAATTTTGCAATTGATCTGGCATGTGCCATATGATGCAAGGATATGGGAAGGTGAGTAATAAGGTTGTCGTGAGGCATAAGAAATGTTTGAATTATCCCTTTCCTGGTGTCAGTACTGATCGATGTACCTGAGATAACATGGAGCAAATGTTGCCTCAATATTACCACTTATCTCTGAAGAGGTAGACCGTGTATCAGCAACAGGTAATTCCTGATGTAATGCCAAGGTGGCGGAGCGGCCACGCGGCTGACTGCAGATCAGCTATACTCCGGTTCAAATCCGGACCTTGGCTCTATCCTTATGTATACGGTGCATTTATGAACCCTGATATCTGGTTGATCCGATACGCTGAAATTTTTTTAAAGAGTGAACCGGTTCGAAGATCCTGGGAAAAGATTCTTGTTCAATCTCTGAAAGAACGACTCCCTGA
>NZ_JAJRBM010000172.1 GCF_028679455.1 Methanospirillum sp.
TAACGCTCTATGATTCGATGCTCCGATCGGTATCTGATCGAAATGAATCATTATTTGAATCAGATTCAACCATCAAAAAATATATCAATGAGAGTTATATCACTCATCGAACTGTTGAGGTAGAAAATTCTTACGGGATCATAACTGATCGATTTATATATATTCCGATAGGGAGGCATGAGACCGTATCGGATTCGATGATGGATATGGTTGCTCATATAACCTATAATCCATCTTCATATCAGGAAAAATTAAGATCCAATTTTTATTATCATCTCATTACTGGATTTATTTTAATACTTCTTGCAATTCTCATGGTATATTTCCTTATCAGTCATCTGACTAGACCGATCCGGAAAATTATCGATGATATTGATCAGATCGCCAAAGGCGATCTCGATCATCAGATTCATCAAACCGGTAGTCAGGATTTTATTAAACTCGGGCAGAGCATTACGATTCTGGTCTCTTCTCTTAAATCTCACATCGATTCGCTCAAAGAAAAAGAGACTCAACTCATTGAAAGTGAAGAGAAGTATCGGTCGTTTATCGACATTCAAAAGGATTTAATTATCAGAACCGATAAAACCGCAAAAATTCTGTATCTCAATGATTCATTCTGTTCAACATTTGCATTCGAGAAATCACAAATAATCGGAACATCTTTGTATGATCTGGTATCAGGAGATCTTTTACGATCGATCCAACAGATTTTTACCCAGATCCTAAAAGATCAGACTCCGGTTACCTTTGAACATAAGATCACAAAAAAGGATGGAACCTCCATATGGGTACAATGGAGCAATTCTGTTATCCTGGATTCGCATCAGGAGATCATTGAACTTCAGTCTGTCGGAAGAAATATTACCAAAAAGAAGGAGGCTGAAATTGCTTTACAGGAGAGTGAGGAGAAGTACCGATCCCTAATCTCCAATCTACCTGATTACGTTATTGTGCATCAGAATGGAGTTGTTCTTCTCACCAATGATGCTATAGCTCAGGTTCTTGGGTATGATCAAAAGGACCTGATCGGTACAAATCTTCTGGCTTACGTGTCCCCTGCAGATCAAGCGGTTACCATAAAACATATGCAGGAACGTATGCAGGGTCTTGAGGTTCCTGATTATGAAATCTCTGTGAGAACTATCAACCATTCACTTCGGCGGGTGGTTGTCCGGGCTTCCATTGTCTCATATGACGGTCTTCCAACTTTTATCACCGTTCTGACTGATATCACCGAAAGAAAAATTGCAGAAACACGATTTATTGAGGGTGAAAGACGATACCAATTCCTTGTAGAGCAGATGAATGAAGGTCTATGGACAACAGACCTCAATGAGATAACCCGCTTTACCAATTCACGAATGGAGGAGATACTAAGATATACATCTGAAGAGATGAAAGGAAAGCCATTTTCTTCGTTTGTTACTCCTGAAGAACAGGATTATTATTGGGAAAGGGTTTCAAACCGCAAAAAAGGTATTTCTGAGCGTTATTATCTGACATTTCTTACGAAATATGGCAAACGGGTTTATGCAGAAGTTTCAGCGTCACCTTCGGTAGATTCTGACGGGAACATCATCGGTTCAATAGCGGTGATTACTGATATTACCAGGAGAAGAGAAGCTGAACAAAAAATTGAGAAATATACGAGTGAACTTGAACTGAAAACCCATGAACTTGAGGTACTCCGGGATCAGTTGTTTGTGATTAATCGCGATCTGGACCGGATGGTGAACGAACGTACCGCTCAGGTCATGAAACTCCTGATTCAGAAGGATGAGTTCATCATGCAACTCGGTCATGATCTCAGAACTCCTCTGACTCCGATACTGGGGCTCATTCCCGATTTGATTGAACAAGAACAGGATGTTCTGAGCCATGAAGCATTAGAAATTATTCAAAAAAATGCCTGTTTTATCCAGGAAATCGCTGACAAATCCTTAAAATTGGCAAAAATGAGTTCCTTTGATCTCAAACCGGATCTTGAGCCTGTTCCCATTCACACTACCGTTGATCTTATTATATCTGCACATGCCGGGGATCTTAAAGCTGCAGGGATCACCATTTTCAATGAAGTGCCTTCCGATCTGGTGATGAGTGCTGATAAGATCCTGTTCCATGAACTGATCGAAAATCTGATCTCCAATGGAATAAAGTATATCCAGAGGAAAGACGGAAAAATTATCATTTCAGCTAATCCGGTAGGAACGATGATAGAAATCCGGATTCGGGATAATGGAGTCGGATTGCGCGCAGATGAGAAAGGAAAAATTTTTGATGTGTTTTACAAGTCTGATCGGTCAAGGCATGATAAATCATCAACCGGTCTTGGGCTGGCGATCTGCAGAAAGATTGTGGAGAATCATGGGGGAAGTATCAGAGCAGAGAGTCCCGGACCCGGTGAAGGTACCATCTTTATTATTTTACTTCCCATATGGAAAATATGCGAATAAGTAATGGTGAGGTTGTATGAGTGAAAGAGTTGAGAAGGGTATACTGGTTGTAGATGATGATGAGGATATTCTCTTTACCGTGCGATCCATTTTCAAACGACATACCGTACCGATACTAATTGCAAAAAGCGGGCAGGAATGTCTTGAAATTCTGGATAAGGGATTTCGAGGGGTTGTACTAATGGATATCATGATGCCGGGTATGGATGGATGGGATACCATCAGGGAGATTGTAGATCGGGGGTATGCTGATGATCTCATCATCTCGATGTTCACTGCAAAAGATATCCCCGATACCAAGATGGAATATCTAAAAGAGTATGTGATTGATTACATCACAAAACCATTTGAACCTCAGGATCTCATCCGGACCGTTGATGAGTATCTTGAACTCATCTAACCTGAACTTACCATCTGGAATATATGAAATTTATAATCATCGGCTCATCTACTGGTGGACCGAGAATATTATTTGATATCTTTGAGGATCTTCCGCGTTTATCTGCAACTATTATCCTCATACAACATATGCCGGTATCTACTGCAACAAGACTCGCAAAACGTCTTTCTCAACTCACTCAAAATTCAGTTTTCATTGCAGAAGAGCAGCAACAGATTGTTGCCGGAACGGTATTTATCGCCCCTGGTGATCAGCATCTGATTCTGGAGAACTATGAAAAGATCCGGTTAAGTAGTGAAGAAAAAGTAAACTTTGTTCGTCCTTCTGTTGATGTTACCATGCTGGCGTTAAAAAAGGATATCAGACATCAAATCCTTGGTATTATTCTGTCAGGAATGGGAAATGATGGGGCAGAAGGTCTTGCTCATATTAAAAATATCGGTGGAATTACGGCAGTTCAGGATCCATCCAGTTGTACTATCAGGAGTATGCCTGAAGCAGCCTTAAAAACAGAA
>NZ_JAJRBM010000173.1 GCF_028679455.1 Methanospirillum sp.
ATGGAGATTCCAAATTCACGGTACATGAATGCTCTTCAGGTAGAACTCGAACTCATGTTCGGGTATCATGCCGGGGACCGGGATGGAAAACCGGTAGTGGCAAAAATGAATGAACTTGAGGAGTGGGAACATAACTATGGCAATACCTTTGACAAGATGGTTGAGGTATTCAGGGATCCTGGTGAATATTAACCTGATAATGGGGTAACCAGAGAACTGCTTTTAAGGTGATTATCGGGCTGGAAACCCACAAACTTCCAGTACTTCTTCCTGTGTCACCTGATAATTCCATGAAGCCCGTGAGAAGAGATCAGAGAGGTAACAGATCGAAAGAGGAATGGGGAGGCCATAGATCTTGGCATAACTCACTGCAGGAATCTCATGCGATGAAAAGTTACGGATCGTTCCCCGGTCGATGACCACCCCGATTGACTGCAGTATCTTTGCGGTATGATTAAACGGATGATCCCAGGCAAGGGTCATACAAAGATCTGCGACAGGAGACCCAAACTTTGTATTCGGATAGAATGGTGCCCGGGCATAGCAGAGTTTTCCACATTCCTGACAATAATATCGGTGAACCCGGACACTGATAATGCGTTTCTCCCCGTTTTCTATGACGGTTGCAAACCGTTTCAGTCTGATATCATGAAATTTAACCGGCCCTTTGCAGTATTGGCACTTGGTAATCAGAGTGAACTCCATCATATCAATCCCGGTCAGTGCCGAGATGATGACACTCGATAGGATAGATGGGATTTTTATGACTTTCACGAAACTACCTGATTACCAGATCAATTGTCTGCCGATGAATATGAGCCATCCCATCCATTCATTCCATAGGTGAGTACAGGTACCTGAGGGTTTAATGCGGATAAATTCATATCAGGGGTCCAGCTGGCTGCAGATGCTCTCAAATATAACCGGTCCAAGAAGAGCAATACTTTCAGCCTGATACTGCTCTTTCATGATCCTGATAATCTTATCAGATCCGGTCTTTGTGGTCATGATGCCCACCCGTTCAGCTCTGACCACAAGTTCCTGTTCTTCCATCATGGCAAAATAGGGGAGTATATAGTAATGGGGGGCCTGCAGATATTCAGCAAGTTTCCGGGTTGTGGGAAACCGTATACTGATCCCCTCCTGGGTGAATGTCAGACTGATTGCATGCTCTTCAACAAGGAAGAGTTTCACTGCAGATGCAAAGAGGATCTCGATCGAAAGAGCTGCCATATCTGACAGATAGTATGATAATAACGCTATACATTAGTTCCGAATGATGCTAATCGATCCGGCCCCTGCTGATAACCCTTCTCAGAACCTGATGAGATCAATCCTGTCAGGCTGTCATGGTGAGAATATTGGCACTATCATCTGGACAGAGGGCTGGTTTTAAAAACCTTCTTTTGGTGGCGCTAACCATAATTCTATTTTATCAGGAAGCAGGAGTAACAGGTGGAAGAGGTTCTGATCTTCTTAAAGAATCAGATACATTGAGATTTCCATGTCTGTTTACATGTGCATCGATGATACCGATAGCCTGGATTCTATTGGGACCGGGCGGCTGGCACGATTGCTGGCTGAACAAATCGGACAGCAATATCAGGTAACCGCGGTCACCCGGCATCAGTTATTTGTCCATCCTGACATTCCCTATACTTCCCATAACAGTTGTGCGGTCATTCATCTCTGTGATATTGCCGAAGAAGCGTATCTGCCGCTCTTCAACAAAGCGAAAATCCTGATGCAGGAACATTTTATTGAAGGAAGTGATCCTGGAATAGCACTTGCGGGAAGTCATCAGATCACTCCGGGCATGATAGCATTTGGATTCGATGCAAAATGTACGGTCTTAACTCAGGATAGGGCCCGAAAAATTGCATCCCATGCAGGTATCCTGCTTGAGGGACTGGGAGGAACTGAAGGCGGGGTAATTGGTGCATTAGCAGGAATCGGCCTTGCTGCAAGTGGATCTGACGGGAGGTATATTCAGACCGGGACCATCCGCGAGAAACAGGGGGATCAGACGATTGCCGATATCCTGACGACCGGAATCGAACGGGTGATAACCCTTGATGGAAAAACTATCACCGAAGGTCTGGTGACCGTCCAGAAATTTCCTCAGCCCGTCCGCCTCCAGGGTAAACCCATCCTTCTGGTCGATGAACAGGAAGGCAGATTTGTAGTAGTTAAACGAAATTAAACCCTGTATTAACGGTGAACCAGAACCCTGATTTTTCGTTTCACTCCGGTTTTGGTAACGCAGATCGCTTCATTATGACTTTCACAGACCAAACTGACCACCAGGTCAATTGTCTAATGAAACATATTAAAATACTAACATTCATGAAACAAAAGGATGAACAGGTGACGTGTAAGGACACGAAAAAGGGTTAATGCTTTTTCTTATCTTCGTCTGGGACTGGTTCGAGGAAGACAAGTTCTGCACCGAGATCCTTTGCAATTATTTCGATCTCCATCTTTCTGAAGTGGGTAGCTTCAACCTGGAGTTGTCCACCGGTTACTGCTACAATGCGGTACTTTGGTTGTCGTACACCTTCTCCGACCTTCTGACGCTCTCGTGCATAAATTTTCATGGTTATCACCTCAAGATAATCAACTGATAAACAAACTGTTATACCAGGTGATATCTAATAATCTATCTATAGCCCTCTCAACTATTTAGATATTACTCAGGTGACCTATGCACAGACAACGACATGATATTCCCAACAAACTACAGGGAGAAACCTTGGTCAGA
>NZ_JAJRBM010000017.1 GCF_028679455.1 Methanospirillum sp.
AAGTCACCGCCGGTCGAGAGTTCCATCAGGGTATCGGCTCCTGCCCGCTCTCCTGCCTTTGCCTTCTCGACCTCCATGTCTACATCAACTATATCTGAGGAAGTCCCGATTGAACAGTTCACTTTGGTGCGCAACCCTTCTCCGATACCACAGACTTTCACCTTCCGGTACGGGGAGATTGGAATCACAATATGGCCCGCCGCGATGCCACGACGGATATAATCTTCAGTAACGCCTTCCTGTGCAGCTACTGTCTTCATCTCTTCGGTGATGATGCCTCGACGGGCATCCTCAACTATTGACATACCTAATACGTTCAATAATGAGATACATAAAGGCTCGTTTTTCAAAAAGGGGACTCCAATTTGGTTTCCTGCAAAACAAGTAAATTTGTTTTGCCCCGACTCCCTCGCATCTCTCTAGGACCGATAGAAGTATTCCGATCCATGATGGAATGAAAACAGTGATGAAAAGCGGTGACCAACCTGTTACCGCAGTGACCGATCCAATCCGAATCAACTTTGCAGGTTTTGTCCCGCTCAGCACCGTAGACTGGCGGGGGAGATCCGTATGTGTGATCTTCTTTAGGGGGTGTCCGGTCCGGTGCTGGTATTGTCAGAACCCGGGCATTCAGAGTGGGCAGGATATCCAGAATGCTGATGACATTCTGGCAATGATCAGATCTGCGGAACTGTTGATCAGCGGAGTGGTCTTCTCTGGTGGTGAGGCAACCATGCAGCCGGATGTTCTCCGGTATCTTGCAGAGCAGGTGAAGCGAATGGGCCTTGCCACCGGGTTACATACCAACGGGGTATTTCCTGCAGTACTTGCAGATCTGATCTCCAATGGGCTCATCGATCTCATTGCTCTCGATATAAAACCAGAATGGAACCTCAATACGGTGAAAGGAAAAGAGCGGGCACTGGGATCTGAAGTGAAAAAATCCCTCGCAATCTGTACCACCGGAAACCAGGCCGGGGTCCTGCCATCATTCGAGGTGGTACTAACCCTCTTCCCTGGAAGCGGTGAGCAGATAGCCGCGGTATCGCCTGATGTCGCTGAGGGCGTGGATCTGGTACTCCAGCAGGGAGAATATACCGGGATCAGGGCCCTTCAACTGGAGGATCTGAAGGCCATCGCGGATACACTCGGTCGTCGGGTACGAATACGAACCAGGGAGCAAGGGGAGATATGGTATGAAGGTAATAGGAATTGTGGGAATGCCGGGATCCGGTAAGGGTGAATTCTCAAGTATTTCAGCCCAGATGGGCATACCGGTGGTTGTTATGGGGGATGTCATCAGAGAAGAGGTCAAAAAGGAAGGGCTTCCTCCTGTTGATGCCAGTATGGGAATTGTAGCCAGACGACTCCGTGAAACGTATGGGATGGCTGCAATTGCACATGTCTGCATCCCGGTGATAGAATCACAGCATGCTCCGGTAGTTCTGATCGACGGAATTCGTGGAGATGCCGAAGTCAGGGAGTTTTCCGGGCATTTTCTTGATTTTATCCTGATTGCGATCGAATCCCCCCTTGAAACCAGGTTTACCCGCCTTACTATCAGAGGCAGATCAGATGATCTGCAGAATATCTCTGAACTTACTGCTCGTGATGAACGCGAATCATCGTTTGGTCTGCGGGCTGCTATGGATCTTGCATCGATTCGGGTCATGAATATGGGAACTCTTGAAGAATACCGCATGAGCGTCAGATCCACCCTTGAAAAGATAGCAGGAGCATCATGAGCATTCACCCCTATTTTGGTTCGTCAGCAAAGGTCTGGGATGAGATTTCCTGGATATTCGGGATTGAAGATGCAGGATTTTCCGGATGGGAAGTTTGTGCTGACGGTAATTACCATTTTAGCAGATCTGAATCCTACAACTCGGTGATCGAGACCCTCGCCAGTACCAACCTTAAAGCATCGGTACATGCTCCCTATGGTGACCTTAATCCGGCTGCCATTAATGAGCCGATATGGAAGGAGACGGTACATCAGATCTCCGAATGTATCAGGAAGGCAGCACCGATCACTGACCGGGTGACGGTTCATCCCGGATACTTGTCCTGTACCGGGAAACTTGTTCCCGGGAAGATCTGGCAGCTTCAGAAGGATGCATTAAGAGAGTTTGGGAAGGTAGCGCTGGAGTATGGAGTTACTGCCTGCATTGAGAATATGCCAAATATCCCCGATTTTCTCTGTCAGTACCCTGAAGAGATCCTTGGGTTAATCGAGGACATTGAAGGGATCGGGCTTACAATAGATTTCGGTCATGCCAATACGATCGGAAAGGTGGATGGGTTCAGGAAGTATCTGGACCATGCATCTCATGTTCATATTCATGATAATCATGGGAAGTCTGATGAACACCTCCCGATAGGGGCCGGCACTATCAACTGGAAGCGGCTTTCTGCAGATCTTCTGGAACATTATTCCGGGGTGGTAGTAGTGGAAGGTCGGTCAATTGAGGAGGCAAAGCAGTCATATGAACAGATTAAGGGGTGGATATCATAGCCGGTGAGACGCTACAGGTATTTTTTCTGGGAACCTCCGGAGCACTCCCAACCATCTCACGAAACCTCCCGTGTCTTCTTCTTAAATGGGGATCACACGATCTCCTCTTTGACTGTGGGGAGGGTGCACAGCGGCAGATGATGAAGGCAAGGGCTGGTTTTTCATTTGAGTCGGTCTTTATCACCCATTGGCATGCGGACCATTTTCTTGGCCTTATTGGTCTTCTGCAGACGATGTCATTCTCAGGCAGAGAAGAACCACTCGTGATCTATGGGCCTGATTCGGTTCATGAGATGGTCGCTGATATCAAACAGATCTGCAGAAGCAGGATTAAGTTCCCGGTCGAGTCCCGCAGGGTCAGACCCGGTGATACCCTGACATTTGATGGGTATGCGATCCATGCGGTGGCAACGGATCACGGTATTCCCGGTCTTGCTTACATATTTGAAGAGGACAAACGGCCTGGAAGGTTCAATCGTGAGCTTGCAATCAGCCTGGGTGTCAAACCAGGCCCGCTTTTTGGGAGACTTCAGCGGGGCGAGGATGTCGTGATTGTTGCTGATGGTATAGAGAAACGGATCTCTCCCGGTATGGTCATGGGAGAACATCGTCCTGGCAGGAAGATCATTTATTCTGGTGATACCAGACCGATACTGGCAGAACTCGCAGAACTGGGTGATGATGCCGATCTCCTGATTCACGATGCCACCTTTGACGATGGTGAACTGGATCGGGCCCGTGAATTTATGCATTCAACTGCCGGTGAGGCAGGAAAGATTGCATCTTCACTCAAAGCAGTACGTCTTGCCCTTTTTCACATCAGTACCCGGTATACCTCTGCAGATCAGCATCTTCTGGATGCAAGGAAGTATTATTCCGGAGAACTTCTGGCGCCCGACGATCTGGTTATGCTTGATATTCCGTTTTCTGATAAACAGATCGCCTCATCGCCAGAGTAGCCAGAGAGCGGGAGAAAGGAAATTTCTCCTGTTTTGGGCATGAAATCTTGTACTACATGGTTGAATTTATGTTCCTCCAGTTCCTACTATAATGCAATCGGTCGCTCGCGTTGCCCTGCACCCTTACCCGTAAGGCGGGATTTCATTCAGCTTCTTGTCAGATCGCAGCGACTGGCCGAATATCGGTGGATTGTACGTATGCCAAAAGGAACAGAGACAGTTGTATACAGCCTGGGAGATGGGTGCAGTCTCGCTGACGTGGTAGTCGGTAAGACCTATTCCGGTACTATCCAGGGGTTTGCTGCGTTCGGGACGTTTGTATACCTGAACAGTTCGACCAAAGGGCTTGTTCATAAAAGCAATATGCTTACCAGTCACCAGGAAGGGGATACAAT
>NZ_JAJRBM010000018.1 GCF_028679455.1 Methanospirillum sp.
AATCGGGGGTTAGAAAAAGTATAACCTGAAAATCCAGTGCCTGTACTGGTATGAGATCTCTTCTCCCTGAGTTTGTCAGGCATTGCACTGAGAATCCTGGTTAATGATTACCGGATCGATACGTTGCTTATAATCGGACAACCCAATCAGATCATTGTCAGATTCTGGTATTTTCTCAAGGTAATCTGAGAGAGATGCTTCAGTTTTTATGAACTTGCCCACCAGGATCTGAACCGGCATATCCTGTAAAAATTCAATACAAAAATCTGCAACTTTCTCTATCACACTTTCATCAGCAGCCTCTACGATAACATCTCCCATCATAACCCGCATCTGGACATTCTGATCAGATATTTTTACATCTGATAGTACCGGGAGAGGAGTTTTTTTATCCTTGAAATGGTCTTTTGGATTTTCAGAACTAAATCCAGGCCCATGTACAAGCATTCTTCTGATACCCGGAATGTATGAAAGACCGTCAAGAAACTTTTCTGCATTATCTGCACGGAGCATCTGAAGCGGGATGATCCGGCATTGGGGGTATGATTGCGATTCCATTTGTTCACCCGAAATTTTATTGCAGAGGTATCAGAACTCAGAAGGACTGGTGATACCGGTGCCTGAATTATCATGGTGTTACTAATACTTTAATGTTATTACTCAGTATGATTATATTAAAACCTAGTAATATTCGATTTCATGAATCACATGAAACTGGATTACCCCGATGAATCATCATACCTGAACAAATATCGTACCCGGAAAAAAGATGAGTGGTGACCATGACTACACTTCTCACGTTTTGGTGTGGCAAAGATTCTGTATATTAGAATATACAGAATCAGAAAAAAGATAAATCTGGTCTCGTGAGACCAGGTTGTTACAGTTTCTGGGAAATTATGACTTGGTTTTCCTGCCCGCCATTCCGACAAGCCAGGTTGCACCAAGGACCACCAGAAGGGTAAGGAAGATACCGACCACGATAGCAACCAGGCCGCCTGCCGCTCCCATTGATTCACCTAATGAATAATCCGGCATCGGTGATTCATACGCAAATGTGCCCGTACCTACGGCTTCAGGATTCCCATCTTCCGGAGCAGCACCGGTCAGGTCTTTCTGTCCAGATACCATCAGAGCAGTGCTCTCAAGCCCATCAGGATCTCCGGATGCCAGGAATACGGCAAGAACACCGATTACTATCGCGATAATTAGCCCTACGATGAGGAAGGTCTTGTTATCCATCATGCTGCTTCAGCTCCTATTGTGGAATTTACGAGATCTGGCCGTGCCTGGGAGAGCAGGTAAATAACCGCTGCAGTTACGATCCCTTCGATGATACCGATGGCTGCATGATATATTCCCATTGCCATAAGGCCGGGGACAAGCGGGAAGGTTCCGGCGAGGAACATCTCCAATGCACAGGCAAGTGAGGGGATCAGGCAGGCTAGCCAGGCAGCGATTCCTGCTGAAACCAGCGTGTTTTTCGTAATTCCCTTAATTCCCTGGAATGAGTAATATCCAACATATCCTCCGATAACACCCATGTTGATGATGTTTGCCCCCATCGTTGTGATTCCTCCATCACCAAAGACAAAGCCCTGGATGATAAGAACCAGCGTAAGGATGAAGATCGCCCCAAATGGGGATCCCAGAACGATTGCAGCAAGTGCTCCTCCAACCAGGTGACCACTGGTACCCATGGTTACCGGGAGGTTGAATGACTGCAGGGCAAAGATTCCTGCCGCGAGAACCGCTACCAGAGGGATCTTGTCCTCGTCCATCTCATTTTTGGCCCACCGTACTGCCAGTGCCAGGAATATCAATGCAATAATCCAGTACACGGCTGCCTGGGGAATCGGAATAAATGCGTCAGGAATGTGCATAGTGTTTCATCTCAAATGGTGATGTACAACTATAAGTTACTACTAATTTCTATTTACGTGTGATCATAGTGTGATCTAAATTACATTCTCAATAATATAGGTGATTTATCACCCTGGAGTAGTATCAGAATCAACAACTGAATGACTATGCTCCGGTAAATTATCTTAAAATAAAAAGATGGTGAGAAACTAAACTCACTATTTTTATTTTAGAAATGAGATGTCACATACATTTAGAATGTTTTTAGTCGCAAGAAATTATGCTAAAAAAATAATGTCCGCGTTCATGTGACAATGGTATGAGTATTGTATAAAAAGCAGGATCAATTCATACCATTTCTTAACTTCATCACACTAAATAGTTCTTGCTGATAATGTTTCAGCATCGAAGTAGGAGGATAGTTATGAACTATAGTTTTGTATGTCTATTCGCAATAGCGGTCCTGGCAGTTCTTTCAGGTATGGTGGTAGCTGATTGGCTTCCCCCCGAGGTACCTGAAAACCAGGTCTTTACCGTAGATACGGTCATCGATGCAACTGGTGCCGTTGATGACAAATCAACCATGTCATGGATTATTACCTCTCCAAATGCAACTCCAACCGGTATTCTCGGAGAAGGCCAGTCAATAGCAGATAGCACCTTCAAGGATGCAATCCTGACCAACGGAGGTAAGATTGCTGAGAACAAGAACTTTGACTTCAACTCCCAAAATCAGGAAAGTGGTCTGTTCAACATTGAGTCACAGAAAGTGCTGACCTATGCCAGCACCGAAGGTGCACACATGGTTGGTGAAGAGGAGTATACCCTCTCGGTTGCAGGCAATTACGCTGAAACTGATGATAACATCCGTTGTGTCTTTTCTGATGAGCATGGGGGAGAACTCCCGGCATTCTGTAATATCGTTTCAGCCAAGAGTGCCCTGGTGAATGTCAACAGTGCCCAGATCTCCACAAAAGGACAGATCCGTGCGGTAACCGAAACAGAAGATGTTCCTGCCGAACTGAACTATCAGATCGCGGTCACTCCAGATGCTAACTCGGGGAGTGGCTTTGCAGAAGGAGCAGTAAAGACCGTCTTTGCAGGCAGTATCATGGAAGCCCGTGATGGAAATGATGACAACTATGATCTTGATGGCACCACGGAGGATGGCGAAGCTACCTGGAACAAGACTTCAGTAACTAACACCTGGAAAGACAGCACTGAAGTGACAGGCGGTATCAAGACTCTGCAGAAAGCCTTTGGCTATCAGTCCGGGTTCTCTCTCGAATAAAATTATGGGGCAAATGCCCGTCCCTTTTTTAGGAATCCCGTAATCAAAGTGGTTCACTCCTCAATATATCATGACGGTTGTCAGGGTTGTAAATCACGATATGATTCCGGTATCAAACAACAATATAGTATACTGATGTTTATTTTCCGATCAATCAACTTCTGCCTATGATAACCAGTAAATGACGGAGTATTGCTATAAAAAAAGGGAGGTTATGCCAGGAGCAGGTTCTTATTATACTGAAGTACGTCCGGGATCGAGTTGACTCCCTCAATAGACTTCGGGAAGTTGGTGAAGATGACACGATCGGCCTTCACGGCAATGTCAGTTAATGCTTCTTCGATCCCTTTTGCCATCTCTCCAGACTGCATATTCTCAATCACGTACATCTTCCCCCCGCCTGATACCAGATCAAGGGCAAATATCTTATCTTTGTTTGCCTGAATCGCATCGACTACTTTCGCCGGAGTTTTATTTCCGCCTAATGCGAATTCAGGTGCAAATACGTCATATACCTGAACACCGAGCCATTTCTGTACCGGCTCCTTCTGCCATGCCATTACAATCGCATGCTTCGACGCAAGCTGGGTCTTTTCGTCATCGGTAAGATTCCCTGCTTTTGCTATCTCTGCTTTATACTTCTCAGCATTCGCTGTGTACGTGTCAGCGTTCTTGGGGTCAGCTGCCTTGAGCCACCCCAGTACGGTGTCAGCAAGTGATTCTGCAGATTCCGGAGTGTTCCATTCGGTATTGGGTTTCAGGATCTTCCAGGTTGTCTTCCCATATCCGTTTGAATCCCTGAACTTCTCAATAGCAGCCATGGCAGCCGTATCCATACTACTGTTATGTGCAAGGAAGAGATCAGGCGACTTCAGTGCATCTGCATTCTTCTGGAGAAGTCCAGGCAGAATGTCCCCTTGTAAATGAGGGCAGACGGT
>NZ_JAJRBM010000174.1 GCF_028679455.1 Methanospirillum sp.
CATACACCAGCCTGCTCAGCCTGACCTCAGTCTCGATCTCCCTCCCGTGACCCATAAACACCCAGGGAAAATCGATCAACTCACCGGCAGACGCCTGCGAGATCTGAAACCTCAGCTTGGACGGCACATCTGAATTACGGCTCTGCAGCGGAGCGGAAAGCACACCCGGATCAACCCCGATCATATCAGACGCCTGCCTCCCGAAAAGCTGCTCGGCAACCTGATTACAATCAGCAATAACCCCGCTCGCAATAATCAGGATGGCATCCCGGTGAGACCTGAAAAACTCATGATACAAAAGTTCCCGCCGCTTCTTCTCCTTCTCAATCATCAGTTGGGCCTGTGCCTCTGACACCTGTTTCTCCAGAAGAATATTGTGTGAGATATCAGTAATCAGTATCAGATATACCGGCTCTGCCCCCACATTACCCGTATCATGCTGAACTGAAACCCGGTACCACCTCGTCTCATCATCGGTCTGAACCGACACCGGTGTTTCACTGGTCAGCAGCTCAGGATGATGAACAAGCTCGGTAAACCCGGGAGGTAACATAGCAACCTCAGACGGCCGTCTACCAAACACCTCATCCAGACTGACATGAAGGATCTTCCCGGCTGTATCATTCATATCAAGGATCTGATACTGCTCATTCAGCACCACAAGACCTGACTCAACAACCCCGAAAAACCGCTCCCGAAACACGGGAGAGAACGTCAAGAGATCAAAATACAACATCCCGAACCCGAAGATCAGTCCCGCAATACCGAAATGCACCCCGACCGGATTAAACCCTGGAAACAGCCCGCTGTCAAAGAAAGTGACACACAACACGACCATACACGCAGCACCGACCAGAACCATAACCTGATACCTGAACTGGTCAGAGACATGCCGGAACCGCAGAACCATAAGGATAATCCCGGCAATAAACAGAACACAGCACTTTACCAACGCTGAAATCCCAAACAACCACAACGCTGAATCAACCAGGGGAATACCAGAACTATACGAGAACACCTTCATCCCCTGGTACACGATATTTCCGACCACCGTATATCCCAGAAGAATTGCGATAACCGGCCTGGTCAGATACCGCGATCTTCCGGCATACACCAGACAGAAGAAGAACCAGATGGTCGTAATGAGATGACCACAGAAATTGGTTATAAATGCGAGAACCGGAGAGACCGGATACGGCCCCAGCTCAGGATAAAACTCCCCCATATTCTCAAGTCCGAGAAGCAGACATATCATCGAGAGCAGAAAGAGGATCATCCAGAAGTAAGACTGACCAAGGATATTCTTCCGCCTGTATACCTGAAGCGAAAGGTATAGAAGAATAGCACTGCATTCAAGGGTAAATAATACCAGAAATGCAGCAACGGTCATAGGTGTATGTTGCTTGGTCAAAGTCCTTGAATGTTGCGAAATTATGGTGACACGGTCTGAAAAATGAGATCCGCAGCACCGACCGGTATCCGAACGTCTGCTGCAGGTTCCTGATCTCCCTGCTGCTCCGGGTGAAATCCTTCCACGAATTCGTTACAGCGGTCTCATCTGTCAGAACATCAAGAGAAAAATAAGAGATCGATGGTATCAACTGAGCATCGGGATATCGTTCTCCCGGTTCAGCGTGATATAGATATCCACAGTCCCACCCTTTTCCGGGTGCTGTTCGATAGGTTCAGTAACCGTAACATAATCAGGGGCACTCACCGTAATCGTGGAGTAAGGCGTTCCGGTGGTGTAAAGCGGCACAACCAGAAGGTTATCAGCAACAGTTCCCTTATCCTCACCATCAAATGCGACATGTGCACCTGGAACATTACAGTAGACATCATACCAGCCCTGATCGCCACCTACCGGTTTCGGTTTGGGGGTAGGCATGGGAGTTGGAATCGGATTGATATCCACATAGATGTCAACGGTCTCCCCTTTTGCCGGGTACTCGGTGATTGGCCGGGTTATTGACTGGTGAAATCCATCCCCGTCATAGGTTGCAGTATAGGACGTATACGGGGTACCGGTGGTATAGATCGGGACTGATAGTTCCCCATCCGTGATAACACCTTTCTCTTCATTATCAAGGGATATTACCGTCCCGTCAGCATGACAGTGAAACACATACCAACCCCGGTCCCCTCCAATAGGATGGGAACCCGGGCTGGCAGACACCCCAGTACAGAGACAGGTAACCAGGATGAACAGAACCAAAATGCCGGTTGTGTGAATGAACCGATTCATACCGAATACTGGATGTTCAGATGGATAAGGATTACAGTCTGCCCCGGGTACCATGCCAACAGGGGAAGAATCAGGAGCACCGGATGGATTGCATAAATGAGAATATATAATAACAATGAATCTGCACATATGCCTGTTCATACATAGTAAGGGAATTCTGACCTGATCGCTGAATATTTTCAATCCGGGACCAGAGACATGAAACGGAGCACCATTCTCATTCTGATGAATCTGTTTCTCCTTTGCGCTGTATGTGGATTGATCACGTACTTCTGGGTTTTTTCACAGGAGAGTTATAACACCATCGAGCGCAAAACGCTCCTGACGACCCAGGAATACCTGGAGAGCGGCATACAGGACCAGGAGCAGCAGATCCTCACCCAACTCAGGGATTATGCCTGGTGGAATGATACCTACCGGTTTGCGAATGGAGTCTATCCTGAATACCCGGATGACAACTTCAACGAGATATCAACAAAAAATCTCAATGTTCAACAGATCACTATCCTTGACAACCGGAATAACACCCTTTGGTCGGTATATTCTGATCCAGATACTCACCAGCTTGTCAGAAGGGAGATACAACCAGCCCTCTTTCCTATTCTTATTCCGGCCGGGGAGAATGAGACCAGAACCGTGCTCGAAGTGATGGACGATGTACCCTATCTCCTCTGCAGCGTTCCGATTCTCATGACAGACGCAGGAGGGCCGGTTGCAGGAACGATCATATTTGGAAGACAGATCAACCAGAACTTCTGCTATTCTCTGGAACGATCCATCCACCATCCGGTTACCATATCGATGCAGGGATCAGGATCGACACCTGATCTCCTGTCTGCATACCGGTTCCCGGATCTCGTTGCATCTATCACCAATGAGACCGATAATCGGATCGGCAATACGTTCACCACCCTGAGTTCAGACGGGCAGTATATCATCAGATTCAGCATTGAAAGACCAAAAGATATCGCAATTATGGGCAGGAATCTCATCGGCGAGTCCCTGATGGCCCTGATCCTCATCGCCGGAGGATATACTGCGATTACAGCCTTCATCCTCCTCTCTGCCCTTTCGCAGTACGAGCATGATCTCGAGGAACTGGAAGCCAGCAGACAGGAGATCAGGATTCATACCGAACGAAAACAGATCTCTGACAACATCAAGCAGGTACTTGACACATTCCTTGAGTTCGGGGCTGATACCCGTGAGAATATTCACAGGCTGGTCTCCCTGACAGCAGAGATCCTGCACGCTGATTGTGTTACCTATTCACAGATCCAGAACGGGGAAGAAGAGATCATCGCAGCAACCAGTCTGCCACCCGGATATACCCAGGATCATGATCCGGTTGGGAAGATCACATCGTATTTTATCCAGACAAAAACCCCTGACTCCTGCCTTTATCTCCCACTTGCCAGATCCGGGTTTGCTGAAACCGATCCCCTCGTAAAGGCGGGACAGTACCAGACCTACCACGGGTGCCGGACCTTTTCAACCGAAGAGCATTCAGAGTCCCTGAATGTGTATTACAAATCAGCATATCAACCTGGGGAGCTGGATCAGATCATCCTCAATCTCATCTCAAACGCGATTGCGGCTGAAGAGAGCAGAGGGAATTTCCAAACCATATTACAGCGAAGGGACCGGATTCTTGAAGCGATCAGTTCTGCAGGTACCGTTCTGATGCGACAGGCTGACTCGCATGACCTGAGTATGATCCCGGCAATATTTGGAGAACGGCTCGGAGTATCCCGGGTATACATCAGTATCATCAATCAGGAGCAGAATTCGGTGATTGCAGACCAGATCCCTGAACCATGGATCGGTACTTCAGGCGATCGTACACTTCCACTCATTTCCGTATATCCTGAAATCGATGAGCGGTTATTCAACATCCTGTCCAGGATCCGGAATGGTGAGGTAGTAGCCGGTCCGATAGGATCCTTTGAGAAGAAGGAACAGGAGTACTTCTCCTCGCGTGGAATCAGATCCCTTGCCATC
>NZ_JAJRBM010000175.1 GCF_028679455.1 Methanospirillum sp.
ATCGTTGAGGCTGAGCAGATCAAGTATGCTCATGTAAAGATTCTGCGGACGATCAACTCAATGATCGAGGGGTGGCTTGCCAATCTCGATGAGGCTTCGGCTGATAATTCCCAATACCTTGCAGTAAAAGGGGTGATGCGGAACATCGGAGAGACCTGCATTCTCGATACTGTGGATCTTTCCCGTTCGTACTCCAAAGATGAGTATAAACCACTGATGGAACAGTGTCAGGAAGATATCCGCAAAATCCAGTTTGCGGCATATCGTCAGGGTATTCCGGTTGTTATTGTCTTTGAGGGTTGGGATGCTGCCGGAAAAGGGGGATGTATTATCAGATTAACGAATCCTCTTAATCCCCGTGGTTATGTCGTAGAGCCGATTAGTGCTCCGAACGATTATGAGAAACTGCACCATTATCTCTGGAGATTTTACCCTAAATTTCCACGGAAAGGGCATATCACCATATTTGATCGCTCATGGTATGGGCGTGTTCTCGTCGAACGGGTAGAGAACTTCTGTAAAGAGGATGAATGGCAGCGGGCGTATCATGAGATCAATGCGATGGAAGAGCAACTGGCCAGAAACGGGGTTGTCATTGTAAAATTCTGGCTCCATATTGATCAGGATGAACAACTGCGACGGTTCAACGAACGTGAAAACAGCGCCTATAAACGATACAAGATCACCGATGAGGACTGGCGAAACCGGAAAAAGTGGGATGAGTATGAACTTGCGGTAAATACCATGATCCGTAAGACCAGCACACCGGAGGCTCCCTGGACTATCATTCCGGCGAATAATAAGTATTATGCACGAGTATTAACCATCAAAACTGTTATTGAAGCGATAGATAAGAAGATCGAAGAAATTGGATCCCTCTAATCCTGATATTTTCCATTTTTGAGTTTATACAAGCAGGCTTTGATGTAATTCCTTGCACCGTTTCTGGTCCTCTTCAAACTGATTGATCACCTGGTGCAGTTCAGGAATGTCAAAATCAGTCTCGATGGTACCATCAGTTTTGATCGGGTAAATCCGTCCCAGGATCGTGATTAAGCGCTTCCCAATCAGAGTCCTGTGTCGAATCTGTGCGTACTCATTGATCAGATCAGGGTCTCCTCCTCTGATTTTTGCCTGATCAACTTCTCCCTGGATCATCTCTCTGCGTTCCCTGACTCCTTCAACTGCTTTGACCAGATCAGGAAGACGGACCGGTTTTATCAGATAATCTTCGATCTGATCACCATATCTGATAACATCCTTGATCGTGAGGCTTTTTCCGGTCTGCATAATGATGGGAATATCCTGCGTTGTTGCTCTATTCTTGATATGGGTAAGGGTTTCCCATCCATCCATCGGTTTCATCATCACGTCAAGGATGATGATATCGGGCATGTCAGCGTCAATCAGGTCGAGGGCTTCTTTTCCTGATATCGCTCCCCGGGCATCATATCCCTGCTGCTTCAAAGTCTCTACAAAGGCCATCTTCAACAGGGCCTCATCATCGATATATAATACTTTCAGACCGGTTGACATCTGGAATTCTCCCTCGTTGAATGCCACAGATCAGTGCACCAATGGTTCACACATAAATAATAGGTTGTATTTTGATTCATTCTAATATGATTTTTTTCTCAACTGCGACATCCTTTTCACTGATCTCTATCCCGGCATTCTGCCCCTCTTTCATAATTGCCTTTGTCTCTTCTTCAATGGATTTTACCACCTCTGTAATATATTCTGCAGAGGGGATATCACCGAGGAGGCTGTCGTCAAGGGTCTCCGATGGGGAATCGGTCTCATCCATTTCCTCCGTGGCACCAAGGAATTTAGCACCCTGGCGAATCAGGCTTGATATCTCGAATGGGAAGATGATCTTGGTTGCCTGACCTGCCGACATCGTTTTTAGCGCGTCAAGCGAAAGGACGGTAATCGCTCGTTTATCGAGAGCCCGTGCCCCGATTGAGAGTACTCGTAGTCCCTGAGCCTCACCCTGTGATCGCAGGATCTGAGACATCCGTTCACCATCAGCCTTGAGGATCTTACTCTGACGCTCTCCTTCTGCCTCAAGGATCATACTCTTCTTCAGACCTTCAGCCTTCAGGATGGCAGATCGTTTCTCTCCGTCAGCCCTGAGAATTGCTGCCCGGCGTTCACGTTCGGCTGCAGTCTGCTCGGTCATTGCCTGTTTGACTGCACCTACAGGGTCGACTTCCTTGATCTCAACCCGTTCTACCTTAACACCCCACTGGTCGGTCTCCCGGTCAAGGATGTCCCGAAGTCGGGTGTTTATGGACTCACGATTATACAGAACCTCGTCGAGTTCCATGTCACCGATGATCCCTCGCAGAGTTGTCTGGGCGAGTGCTACGGTTGCCATCCGGTAGTTTGCCACCTCAAAGACAGCCTTCTCCGGGTCGATTACCTTGATGTAGACTATGGCGTCCACATTGGTGGGCGAGTTGTCTTTGGTGATAACCTCCTGGGATGGAATCTCGATGACCAGAGTTCGGAGATCCACTTTAATAATCTGGGTGATGAATGGGACAACCCATCTGAATCCCTGGTTTAATCGTCCGATATACTGCCCCAGCCTGATCTGGAGACCCTGTTCATACGGCTGGATGATTACTACACCCCGTGCAAAGATGATCAGGATGATAATAATCAGGATAATGGTGATAAATGTCTCAATAAATGCCATTATTCTACCTCTTCAACAACAATATGCACACCCTTCGAGGAGATAACTCTTATCCTTGCCCCTTCCGGGATTTTTCCCTCTTTTGCCTTTGCACTCCATATCTGCCCTTCGATACTCACCTTTCCGTCAAGACTGGCTGCATCAGCTTCGGTGATGAGCAACCCTTCTTTCCCGATGAGTGAATCCATGCTCGTGGTATAGGGTTTCTGACCCGGGGGGGTCATTCTGCTGTATGCGAATACGGTTACAAGAGCAGCTGCAATTGCAATCCCGACACCTGCCAGGATTCCCAGGTTGGTACTGAAGATATCAATACCAAGCAGCAGAAGGATTCCGATGATGATCAGGACCGTACCGGGAACAAGGAGAAAGAACCCGGGGGAGAATACTTCGAGTCCGATTAAAAATGTGCCTGCCAGAACAACAAGCCATCCATATGATAATCCCTCAACGGCCATATGGAGTACTCTGACTCCTGATATCAAAAAGATGATGATTTAGCGGGATCTGAGTATCGCGAGTTTTGAACCCCTGGGAACACCGAGTTCTTCTGCGATAGGGTCACACTTTGCTGCGAGGAGATATGCTATCGGTGGCAACCCGGTCTCCTCCCGAAGACTCTCATAATTGGCCATCCCTTTGGAGATGATGAGGGTACAGGTATCAAGGGCTTCCTGAACATGGGCCGGAAGAAGATCAAATCTGATCCCGATCTCTGCTCCTGCCCCATTTGTCCAGAGATGGTCTGCGATATGATCAAGCCCTAGAGCCTTCGCTTCGGTCATCGTAGCATCATTGAGTATCGGAGCATCCCGTACAATTACAGTTATATGTGATCCTTTCTGTTTCAGGTGCTTAATGAGCATCCGATCGAATACGATCTCTCCACAATTGTCGGTAAGGTACAAAACGCGCTGTG
>NZ_JAJRBM010000176.1 GCF_028679455.1 Methanospirillum sp.
CGGACTGGATAAAATCCTCATTCCGGATATCTCGGAAATGGCGGGCATGAGTTCCCGGGTGGATGCACACGTATCTGTAACAGATTATGTCCACACGCATCTTTGTAACCATGCAAAAAAATTTGAGATGTACGCTTCATGTCCGTTCCCGCTTGTAGATGAAAACGGTAAAACCATAGGGTATATGTGTTTCTTCAATACGAGTGAGATACCGGCAGATGAACAACGGCTTATGATCAACCTTGTTCATACCACTTCACATATCATCAATGCAGCAGCAACCTTTTCTTCTTATCAGGAAATAAACGAGAATTACCAGACTCTTGTTGATAATATCCCTCATGGATTTTTTTTTAAGGATCCCTCACTTCGGTATATTGCCTGTAACAGACAGTATGCAGATAATATCGGTAAAAAACGTGAGGAAATTCTGGGAAAAACAGATTATGATCTCTTTTCCGGGGCAACCGCGGAGATTTCATCCCGGATTGACCAGGAATTGATTGTATCCGGAGAGACCCGGGAAAAGGTTTTTGAACTGATTGAGGAGAATAAAACCCGGTGGATTGAATCCATCCTGACACCGATCAAGGATAATAACGGCCATATTGCTGGGATTTTGGGAATCAGCCGCGATATAACCGAGATGAAATTATCCCAGGAAAAAATGCAATGTCTGTACAACGAACTTGAGGTTATTACAGAGGCCAGGACGGAAGAACTATTCCGGACCCAGGAAGCATATTCCCAGGCAAATAATAAGTTAAATCTGCTGAATTCTGTAACCCGTCATGATATTCTGAACCAGATAAATGCATTATATGGATACCTGGAACTCATCAAGGAGTCGGTTTCAGATATCGGAATCTCTCAGTACTTACAAAAAATTGAACAGTCTGCAGAAGCCATCCAGGAACAGATCCTCTTCACCAGGATTTATCAGGATATCGGTGTTTTTTCCCCGGTATGGCAGTCAGTCCTGGCAGTGGTGGATCGAATCCTTACCGGATTCAAAACAGGTACTATCAGATTCCTGATCTCCCTTAATCCGGTCGAAGTATATGCAGATCCCCTGCTTGAAAAGGTATTCTATACCCTGGTGGATAACTCCATACGGCACGGAAAAACCGTCACCACCATAACCATACGGGATGAGATCGTGGATGACACCCTTGTTATCAGGTACGAGGACGACGGAATTGGTATATTGCCGGAAGAGAAGGATCATATATTTGAACGGGGTTATGGCCACAATACCGGACTTGGTTTATTTCTTGCAAGAGAAATCCTGCAGATAACCAGCCTCTCCATCCGGGAATCGGGAGCGCAGGGTAACGGGACATGTTTCGAGATCACGGTACCCTATAATTGTTATCGGCATTGTTCAGTTCAGGATCCCTCTGCCGGACTGGAAAACGATTAATCCGTCCGAATATATGAATGGAGCTTATTCAATCTGATAAAACATCATAATTACGGTTTCTCAATTTACGTATCATCCAACCCGTTTTAAATATCCCTGCAACCAGAACGGGTCTCCTTTAAAAAAAATTATGACTGAATCAGGATTTCAGGTTTGGCAATGAGATTCCTGTCGTAATAAAACTCAAGATAGAAGGTATTGCCCAGATTTTTTTGATCAAAGAGATCATATCCCCCATTCGTACTATTGTATACTTGTTTTATATCTTCTCCGAATATACCCTGGGTCTCACCTGCCTTCATCGAAGTGATTCCGGCAGCCCAGTTGTCATTACCGCTGTTACCCGTTTTATTGGTGATAAATTTCTTATTTATCTCTACAAATTTGTTATCTGCATCAGGACCAAATGTTTTGGTAGGTTTCAGGATTATCGACACTTCTGATACCGGAAGCGGGTCACCGGAGATATGAGTAATGGTAAGGCTGGCATTCGACTGGTTGGACTGACTCTGGTGAAATTCTCCCTGAAGGGTAACAGATGGTGGTTTATCTTTTGTCTCGATAAGTCCTCCTGCATAACTGTTAACGATGGCTGCAATAATCAGGGTCAGAGTAAGCATCAGGAGAACTCCAATAACCGGAGAAACGGCGGATTCAGTTCTCATGAAGAACTATCTCCTCCCACGATGAGTTCCTTGTTGTATATGGTTGCCTGTGAGGGAATATGAACAAATTTGATCGTGAGCAGGTCACCGGGCTTAATATTTTCTACATTATCGATACCAAAAATGGTTTTGTCTCCTGAAGCATTGTTAACAATCATCTTTGTTCCCCCGAGAAGAGTATAATTCCCAAAATCATGCTGGTTTACTCCGGCATTATTTGGAACAAGTCCTAATGGAAAGATACTTCCCGGTATGGTAGTATTGCCACCCGAACTGTCTTTTGTTTTCCAGGTGGTGATAATTTTCAGGTCACGCGTTGGAATACCCTCCCCTGTAGATACTACTGTCATTGAGAGGTTTAAAAGCGATTCATTATATTTCCATGCATCTGTCTGAAGAACAAGTTGAGGCGGCTTGCTCTTCGTTTCCGAGAGACCACCGGCATATCCGCTGATGACTGCAGCAAGGATTACGGTAACGATGAGCATAAGCATAATTCCAACAACCGGGCTGACCCCAGGATCTGAACCTTTATTTCTGGCATTCCCGGGAGGATCGATCTGAGGCGATAACATCTCTATACTATTCGGCGTTAGGTATTATTAATTTATCATTGCTAAAAATAAATTATATATTATATAAAAAAGGCTGATACGATATCCTCCCTCAAGGTTCTCCAGTTAAGAAAGAAATCCGGTTCACATGATGGGAAAAAAATTAGTATTTACCTTTATGTAATGTCAGGTATATTTCTATACCTTTTTTTTCCTCGCTCCTCCAGTACTGTATGAGTCTGATTACTATGTCGGAATATTCTATCCTTCTGGAAATGGCAAAGACATTTCACGGAGATGCGTGTCCTGGGATTATTATGGGCACACGGATGAGTATCGCCGGAATGCGGGAACTGGGAATGAATCCCCTTGAACGAAACCGAAATCTGCTGGTGTACGTAGAGATAGATCGGTGTGCAACCGATGCCATCCAGGCCATTACCGGCTGCACACTTGGTCACAGGACCCTTAAATTTATGAATTATGGAAAATTTGCTGCGATATTTGTGAACATGGATACTGGCAAAGCCGTCAGAATAGCCGCCATCCCTAAACAGAACGGGCAGGGAGAGAATATGGCAGAAACCGTGCAAAAACTCGCTGTGATACCGGAATCTGAATTATTCTCCATACGGGAAGTCAGTATCCGGATTCCGGAAGAAGATCTTCCTGGATTTCCTTTATACAAGGAGATCTGCAGTGTATGTGGGGAACAGGTACTAGATAAAAAGGAGGTTGTCAAAGATAACAGGGTATTCTGTAAAAACTGCCAGGGAAAATCATATTATTCCTATAAGTGAAGGAATTGTTCTTTATCCCACCAGATTTTACATCTTGGAGATTTTTCCCTGATTACGCAATAATTTTTTTCCTGAATTAATTTTTTCTCCAGGTATTTTTTCAACAATGATCTCTGTTCCTGGGTTGAAAGGTTAAGCCCGGTACTCTGGTCTTCCAGAGCTTCTTCCACGCTGGAAAAACGATGTGATATCTCTTCCAGATTTACTTCTACGTTTGCATAAATTCCCATCTGGTTTAAAAGATTGTAGATTATATTTGGTTTTCTCCCGGTTTCGGGGGGAATACCAAATAATTGCTCCCAGATCTCCAGGTAATTCCGTTGCCAGGGAGACATCATATCAGCAAACCAGAATATATAGACATATTTTCTGCTGACATCGTTCATTTTCTGCAAAGCTTCCTGTAAATCCGGAAAAGCAAGAGAGTATGAGGATATGACAAGATCATACGGGGGAGTGAGATCCTGTTCCACCACAATATCCTCCCATTTTTTTGGAACGATAGTAATATTTGAAATTCCGGATTCTACAGTATTTTCACGCAGGCAGGTGAGCATCCCCCCTGATGGTTCTACAGACGTTACATCTTTTACCACTCCTGCCAATGGAATGGAGAGTGTTCCAGGACCTGCTCCAATATCCAGTACCCTGAAATCCGGTTTGATATCCATGGATTGCATCCGGTAGGAAGCAGCACTCCAGTTATCTTCTTTGACCATATCATTATACCGACGGCATTTTTCCGGATCAGACCACCTTTTGCCGCAACTAGTACAACCTTTGCCGGAGTCTTCAGGAGAGAATGGTTTTTTCCATGCCTCGTTCCAGTCAATGGCATTGACATCAATCATTTGTTAAAGCTTTCATGCAGGATAATATAAAACCTGTGAGAATATACTCGGGGTATCAATTAATTTTAATAATTAATACTGCTAAATTAATTAATGGTGGTTAGCATTCCAGTCAATATAGTACTTACTCATGATAGAACTATACACATCTGGAAGAACTATTGATTGTTACATCCGATCATGCTTAAAATCAATTGTTACTAATAAAACTGACAGTATCCTATTACATTATCTAACCACCTTATTCTTCTCAAGACTCCACAAGTAGGGTCAGGATGATGTTCAAGCATTTCGAAAAATGTATATTATATTACATAGTAACTAGTAAA
>NZ_JAJRBM010000177.1 GCF_028679455.1 Methanospirillum sp.
CAACCGGGATTGCAATCGGTATCCTTGATGACATTCCCTACGACCAGAAATCAGTGCAGTTGCATACCGGCGATGTCATTCTCCTGTATACTGATGGTGTCACCGAAGCCGTTAATCCGGCTAATGAAGAATTTGGAGTCCCCAGACTCATTACTACCATGCAGAATTCATTATCCCTTCCGGTTCAGGATATTGTGGATACGGTTGTTACGAGCGTTTCCAATTTTAGTGGTACCCAGCCACAACATGATGACATCACGCTGCTGATCATCAGAGTTCACGAATCATAACGGTGGCTGACACATGAATTCCCTCATACAGGAGAGATTGAGTGTATTACTCGATCCTGACTCCTTCAATCCTCTCATCAGATCAGATGACACCGAATTAGTTGGCGGTACCGGGCGTATTGAAGGGAGAGAGGTCTGTGTAATCGCTCTCAATCCGGTTGCATCAGTTCCTCTTGATCCCTTTGAGGTATTACAGGATGAACTGAAACTCCTTGATTACGCCGAAGAACATCACCTGCCGGTCATCCATCTTGCCGACAGACCCGGACGGGTATCGATGGAGAGTACGGCTATTCCCCTCTCCATTATGCGAACCTACATTGATCCCCGGGGAGTCGGGAAGATCTTTGCACGTTTCGCCAGATTGTCAGGGATTGTTCCCCGCATCGCGGTTGTTTTTAATCCAATTGCCACCACCCTGACCTTTCCGGTTGCCGAATGTGATATCGTGCTGATGACAAAAGAGGCGGGAATGTCACTTGCCCGTCCGGATATGCAACGGCTTATGGCCGGTGAGGCTGCGAACTATGAGGTGTATGGCGGGGCAGAGATGCATGCAACAGCATCGGGAACCTGTGATATGCTGACTGAATCCCCAGATGATGCCTTGCTTCAGGTGCGTAAATTTTTACGATCCTTCCCTTCCTGGTATGGCGAGTATCCGCCGGTATTCAGTGCGGTGGAACCAGATCCCGAGGCACCATTACCTTCACCGGCTGCTCTCTCAAATCCGTATTCACTCTTTGATATGCATCAACTCATCGCGACATGCATCGATAAGGACTCGTTTCAGGAGCATCGCGGATTGTATGCCCGTGAACTGATCACCGGGTTTGCCCGGGTCAATGGGATGACTCTGGGAATTATTGCTAATAATTCCATTCATAACGGAGGAATCCTGTTTCCCGAGAGTTCCCGGAAACTTGCAGCATTTGCCTCACTCTGTGATGCATTTAACATTCCACTCCTCTTTCTTGCAGACAATCCTGGATTTATGGTTGGAAGAGAAGCCGAATCTACAGGTGTCATTCACCACGGCGCCCTGATATTTTCGACACTGGCAAATCTTTCAGTCCCCCGGCTCTGTGTGATAGTCCGCAAAGCGTACACGGCAGGGTTGTATGCCATGGGGGGGACCGGGTTTGAACCAGATCGTCTGCTTGCGTTTCCTGATGCAGAACTTACCATTTATGGGGTCAAGGCCATATCCCGGTTAGCCAGAGAAAGCGGTCTCAGCGTTCAGGAGACAAAGGCAGTTAAGGAGACCGTGAAGGCGACCGCCAATCCTGCCCAGTATGTAGAGTCCGGATTCATTGATGGCATAGTCAAACCTGAAGAACTCAGGGACGAGATCAATGCATTTCTCTCTCATACATGTTCTACACCGCTTGAGCGAATAGTCCCACGCAGGGTTCTCTGTATCTAACCAATCCTGCAAACAGGAACCCCTTCTTTTTTGATGCATACGACTCACCACGTTCTTTTTATTAATCCCTCGATTTAAGCAACATTCGTAAAATAACCTGATTTTTAGGAGAATTTAGATCATGGAGGAGCAAACCACAATTCGGAAATAAACCATATAATGAGATACGCAAGAATAAACTCATAAGATCCATGGAACAGGATCAAACCGAAGTTTAATGTCGCTATCTCTCACAAAACTGGAGAACTATGAAGATATTCTTCCCAGACGGTCATGAAGAAGAAATATCTGCAAGAGGAAGGACGATTGAAGCCATCATTCTCGAACAGGGCCTGAATCCCATTGAGGTGCTCATCTCCCGGGATGGAGCGATCATCCCTGAGGATACCATAGGGATTGATTCTGAAACCATCAGGCTGATCAGGATCTCCCATGGCGGGTGAAGTCCGGACCTGCTCCTCCTGTGCCGAAAAAGCGGTCTTTGTTGACCGGGAGAGTGGAACTCATCTCTGCAGCCGGCATCTCAAAGAATCGGTTGAAACCAGGGTACTTGCCCGGATTCTTCAGGAAGGGCAACTTCCCGGGATCATCGGAGTTGCATTCAGCGGAGGAAAGGATAGTACCGCACTTCTGGCTGCCCTTGCAAATCTCAAAGAGAAAATACCGGTACGACTGATTGCACTTACCGTAGACGAGGGGATCAATGGATACCGCGAGGAGACCATCAGCCACGCAAGGGAGGTCTGTACGATACTCGGTGTTGAACACCGGATCATCACCTTTTCTGAGATCTATGGGGAAACCCTTGACGAGATCATGAGAACAACCAACAGGAAGGCATGCACAGTCTGCGGGATTCTCAGAAGAAGGGCCCTGGAGGTTCTTGCTGAAAAGGAGGGGATCAGACTCATCGCAACCGGCCACAACCAGGATGACCATGCTCAAACGACCCTCATGAACGCTCTTTCAGCAGATATCAAAAAAGTGTTTGCCGGCTCTGGTCACTCAACACGCTTTGCTCACCGCATCAAACCGTTCGCAGCGGTGAGTGAACGTGAGGCCTCACTTTATGCAATTCTCGCCGGCCTGTTCAATGATCTTCCAGAATGCCCCTATGCAGGAGATGCACTTCGGGGAGAGATCAGGATGCTCCTGAATCAGTTCGAACAGGAACACCCGGGTTCAATGCGAAATCTTGCTCAGGCAGAAGAAGAGATTAGAACCCGATTGAGAGATAAAGTTGAGATCACCCCATTAGAAAACTGCAGGATCTGTGGGTGGCCGGGATCAGGAGAGATCTGCCAGGTTTGCTCCCTGATAAAAAAGAACGAGACCAGATAATCAGCAGGAGGATCCCAGGTACCAGTGTCCTGGATCTTCACCTCATGGATCCCGATGAAAAACAGGTATTCCTCGCTTCCACTCTTATGTCATGCAATTCAATCCGATACAGAGGCAAGAAACTCTGAATGCCGACTTGCCTCGACCGTGTGCATTATCCTTAAGAAGGATACACATGTTTATCACAATCGTGAAAGCCCTATCACCGGATAAATCATCACAGGATCTCGCTGAAAGCCAGGATCTCATCAGAGAGATCCGCGATATCGCTAACCGCCAGGGAGTTTTCATTCTTGCCCATAACTATCAGCCACCTGAAATCTACCAGATCGCAGACCTAATCGGTGACTCACTTGAACTCGCAAGGTCCGCACAGGAGACCGATGCCGATACGATACTCTTCTGTGGTGTTGACTTCATGGCTGATACCGCAAAGATCCTGAACCCGGATGCCAAGGTTCTGATTCCGGATCCGCAGGCAAAGTGCACCATGGCACATATGGCAGGAGAACAGGCAGCTTTGCAGCTCAAAAACCAGTACCCTGACGCGAAGGTGGTGAGTTATGTGAACACTACTACAGCGACCAAGGCGGTGAGTGACATCTGTTGCACTTCGGCAAATGCCATAGAGATCGTTGAGTCAGTTGACAGCGACCAGGTGATCTTCCTCCCTGACCGGAATCTTGCTGCGTATGTAAGCAGGTTTACTGGCAAAGAGATCATCCCTGCACCCGGATACTGCTACGTACATGATGAGATCACTCCCCAGAGCGTTACCGCGATGCAGATGCTTCATCCCGATGCAGAGATTATTGCCCATCCAGAATGCAGACCCACCATTATTGATATGGCTGACGCGGTATGTTCAACCAGCGGGATGACGAGGTATTGCCGGGACACCTCTGCGTCATCCTTCATTATCGGCACCGAGTCAGGTATGCTCCACCGGCTGCGGTCAGAAGTTCCTGGAAAGAAGTTCTTTTCAGTGGCAGGAGTGTGTGAACCGATGAAACGGGTAACTTTGGAGAAGATCAAAAAATGCCTGCAAACCGGGTCCGGAGAGGTATTACTGGAATCGAAACTGATGGATGCTGCACGACGTCCACTCCAGCAGATGATCGAGGTGTCCAAATCCAGACAGAGCCGATCCTGCAGAACCCGTGACGAGATCAGAAAAGGGCTATAGGCAAAGGAGCCCTTGTATTATCATCAGATTGCATTACATCACAGAACTGGCGTAACATGACTGCTGAACGAATCGTTTACATGGACCATTCCGCAACAACGGCAACCGATCCGGAGGTCGTTACGGTTATGATCCCGTGGTTTTCACAAGGGTACGGAAATCCATCGTCCCTGTACCGAATTGCTCGTGAATCAAAAAAAGCGGTAGAAGAGGCAAGAAATCAGGTCGCTACTGCACTGGGTGCCCAGCCGGATGAGATCTACTTCACCTCCGGGGGAACCGAATCTGATAACTGGGCAATCAAAGGGATTGCATTTGCAAACCGGAAGAAAGGCAACCACATCATCACCAGTGCCATCGAGCATCACGCGGTCCTCCACACCTGCGAGTATCTCGAAAAGCAGGGGTTTTCGATCACGTATCTCCCGGTTGATGATACTGGTCAGGTGCGAATTGAAGATCTTAAGGCTGCAATAACGGATCAGACCATACTGGTTACGATCATGTTTGCAAATAATGAGATCGGAACAATCGAACCAATTACAGAGATCGGAAAGGTCTGCCGGGAACACGGGGTGTATTTCCACACCGATGCAGTCCAGGCTATCGGTAATGTTCCTATCGATGTTTCTGCAATGCAGATCGATCTCCTCTCCCTTTCCGCCCACAAATTTTACGGCCCAAAAGGTATTGGAGCCCTCTATATCAGGAAGGGTGTCAGGATCGACAACTTGCTTCATGGAGGTGGGCAGGAGCGGCGTAAACGTGCTGGCACTGAAAACATAGCAGGAATCGTCGGGCTTGGTTTCGCCATTGGACGGGCAGTATCAGGTATGGATGAACGAAACAAGCGGGTTGCAGCACTCCGGGATCGCCTCCTTGCAGAAATTCTTGAAACCATACCCAATACCAGGCTGAACGGCCACCCCAAAGAACGTCTGCCAGGAAACCTGAACGTTAGTTTTGACTTTATCGAAGGAGAATCCATGCTTCTCCTGCTGGATCATTTCGGAATCTGTGCTTCTACTGGCAGTGCCTGCACTTCGGGATCGCTTGAGCCGTCCCACGTTCTGCTGGCAACCGGGCTGCCTGCTGAAACCGCCCATGGATCACTCAGACTCACTCTCGGGGCAGAGAACACTGATGATGATGTTGATTATGTGATAGAGCATCTCAGAAAGGTAGTGGTTCGTCTCAGGGAGATGTCTCCCTTGTACGCAGATCATAAAAAGAGGTCATGTAATGTATAGCGAAAAAGTAATGGATCATTTCATGAACCCCCGGAATCAGGGGGAGATCTCCGAAGCTGACGGTGTTGGAGAAGTCGGAAACCCGACCTGTGGTGATATCATGCGTATCTTCCTCACCGTGAAAGACAACATCATCACCGATGTGAAGTTCCAGACATTCGGATGTGGGGCAGCGGTTGCATCCAGCAGTATGGCAACCGAACTGATCAAGGGAAAAACCCTTGAAGAGGCATGGGAAGTATCTAACAAGGCTGTTGCAGAGGCACTTGAGGGACTACCACCCATCAAGATGCACTGCTCGGTTCTCGCCGAAGAAGGCATTCATCAGGCGATCAATGATTACCGGGTTAAGCACGGACTTGAACCGTGGGAAGAGAAGAACCCGCATTCACATGACCATCATGGTCATGAAGATGAGACCTGTTCATAATCCCATAAAATACCGGAAAAACTTTCTTTTTTCGATCCCGTGCATATGAATCCGCATAAGTTTTGGTTTATACCGCAAATACTACCATATGAACATGGTTGTTCAGCAGGTGAAAAACATTATGAGACACAATAGCATTCTGTCTTTCTCATTATTCCTTCTGATAATTGGGTGCTGCGGGTGTATCTGGGGCTTAGCTGATCCCATCACTGAATCTGGAGGGTTTAATCCCGATCCTCTGATAGTATTGCACCAGGCAGATACCAATAAAACAGTAGAAACGGGACCGGTGGCGTCAGAAGAACTGGAATCTGCGACACTGGTTCTAACCCATCCCCCGGATAGTGAAAGGATTCCATATACCGAGCGAAACTTCTCTCCTTCGATAGAAGCAGCAATTGCCTGGTGGATGGCTCCCGCTTTTATGGACAACACGTCTGAGTTCAGGGGATATCAGCGGGCAAATTCGGAAAAGAGAGCAACATTCGATGAGGAGAAGCAGATATTTTATAACTTTATTCAGGATTCCCTTGATACTGCTGAGAACGAATCGGAACTTAAATCTGATCTGATACTCTTCAGGGGGATTAGCCCCGGTGTTGCAGGTATGGTCCTGAACAACTCTGAATACCGGGAAGCAGCGTTTGCTTCAACTGCCTATGATCCTGCAGTCTGTCTCGATGTTTTCGGGGCAACAGACACAGAAGGATATCATAATGTCCTCGTGCTTGAGAGGAAAAACGGTGAACACACTCTGTACATCAACGAAGATGAACGGGAGTATCTCATACCCCGGGGATCTGACTGGCAGGTTGTTAAATCGATTGTTATCGATAATCTTACCATTGAAGCCGATTTCCTCCTTTTCAACCGGACGGAGATGACAGATTCCTTCAAAAATGTCAGGCTGATCTATATTACACCCATTCAGGGAGAGAAATGATGACAGAACCTCAGGACAAGAAAAAATCCAGGTTTATCGCTGACGAAGAAGATATTGAAATAATCGGAAACAAAATGCCGGATCAACAGCAGGTAAAGAATGCAGATCGGGTATTTGGGAAGATACTAAAGGATAAGAAGAACAAGAATGATCTCACATAAAACATATTATTTCATATCATCGATGAGCCAGACGCTCATGGGCGGACTTTTGTCAAAGGCAGTTCACCGTTGTGATTCGAAATGATAATCCTATTCAGAGTATGAGATGGCACTTTGAAACATCCCGGGGGAGATATCACGATTGTGAATATTCATATACTCATGCAGAGAACCTAGTACTATGAAACTGCTTGCAGGTATTCTGATCTTTGGCTTTCTTTTACTTGCAGCATTATCCAGTTCTCCTCACATCAACCCGGATAAGAGGACCTGTTGTGCAACCGACAATAATGGTCGTCTCACCTGCCACATGAATAGTCAGGGAGGTTCGCATGCCTGTAATTGTAAGACAAGTCCATCATTTCCTACCTGTTCCCTCCCGACAGGCACCTGCAATGGACCCTGTGGCCAGGTAATCGCACCTTCAGTACAGTCATCGCCGTTTCTCGACCGTATTCGCAGATATGCTGTCAGTGGGTATCGTAGGATAACAAAAGGGAACCTCCTAGAACATGAAACCAGGCATAGGATCTATGATACTATCGTTTCATGGCCCGGGGTGGATCTCAGAACACTCATGGATCTCACCGGATTAAACGAAAACACCTTGCGATACCACCTAGGTAGGTTATATGATGGCGGGAAGATACAGGCTACCACGATTGG
>NZ_JAJRBM010000178.1 GCF_028679455.1 Methanospirillum sp.
GTTTTGGTGGTTACGGAATCTATTCAGATGGAACTAATGTCACTATCGCTGATAACGTTGCGAGTGATAATTCAGCGAGCGCTTCACTAAACTATGCCTCTGCCTCTGCTGTTATTAACGGTGATGCAAGTAGTATTGGTGGTTATGGGATCTATTCAAAAGGAAATAATGTCACTATCACTGATAATGTTGCGAGTAATAATTCGGCGAGTACTTCACTAAATTATGACTATGCCTTATTCTCTATTAACGGTGATGCAAGCAGTATGGGTGGTTATGGAATCTCTTCATCAGGGAATAATGTCACGATCAGCAATAATACAGTCAGCAATAATTCTGCGAGCGCTTCACTAGACTATGCCTATGCTTCAGTCAATTCCTATGGTGCCTATGACGCAATTAATGGCAATGTCAGTAGTATTGGTGGTTATGGCATCTCCTCCTCCGGCAATGATGTTGCTATCTCCAATAATACTGACTTCAACAACACTGCGTTCTCCTCCATAGACTATGTCAAAACTGAAGCCTCCGGTGATGGCGTTATTATCGGCAATGCCACCGCCACCGGTGGTACCGGCATCTCCTCATCAGGTGACCGTGCCACCATCTCCAACAATACCGCTGATTACAACTCCGTCAATGCTACCATCACCGTCGGAACCGTCACCGGAAAAGCCCCGATCACCAGCACCTCTTTCACCGGTGGCTTTGGCATCAACGCTACCGGAGATTACGCCACCATCTCGAACAATAACGCCTCCTTCAACTCAAACAGCGGCATTGTCTCCAGCGGTCAGGGCTCCACCATCACCGGCAACACCGCGACCGGTAATGAGGAGAACGGGATCTACTCAACCGGCGATGATGCTACGATATCAGAGAACAGCGTGAGCAGCAATGTTATCGGGATCAACTCCACCGGGGTCAGGGCTACCATCAGCGGGAACAATGCGAGCTGGAACAGCGATACCGGTATTGTGTCCGGGGGTCTCTCTGCCCGGATCGCCGGGAACGATGCGATGTACAACAAGGTCGGGATCAACTCGTCCGGTGATTATGCAGAGATATCGAACAATAAGGCGAGTTATAATTTTGCAACCGGTGACGGAGAGGTCACCGGCGGGTACGGGATCTACTCGACCGGTGATGATACGATCATTCAGGGGAACAACGCGAGTTTCAACTCGGTGACTGCTTCCCTTGATGTGACCGGCAGAGTTATTGAGAATTATAAGGTAAATGCCACGGGCGGGTATGGCATATACTCAACCGGGAATGATGTCATCATACGTGATAATATTGCAAGTAACAATTCGGCAACTGCAATATTGAATGCGAAAGCCTCAGGTTCTGACTCCACCAATGTCTCTTTCAATTCTGCTTTGGCTAACGGTGGGTATGGGATTGCAACGACGGGTAACAATGTAACCATTACAAACAACGAAGCGAGTTACAATTCAGCGACCGCTATCATGAATGCCTCATCCAATGGCATTACGTATGCCAATGCTTCCAACAACTCTGCTTCGGCTAACGGAGGGCATGGAATAGAAGTGACTGGAAATAATGCAATCGTTACGAATAACGCTGCGAGTTTCAACTCGGCAAATGCGATGCTCAATGCTTTTGCCTATGCCTCTGGTACTTATGTTGCCTTTTCCCATTCCGATTCAAATTCTGCATCGACAACCGGGGGATACGGAATAGAAGTAACTGGGAATAATGCAACCATTATGAATAACTCTGCGAGTTCCAACTCGGCAAATGCGATGCTCAATGCTTCTGCCTTTGGCTCTCCCAATTACTATGGCTATTCCGATTCAAATTCTGCATCGGCAGCCGGGGGATTCGGAATAGAAACGACTGGGAACAATGCAACCATCACGAATAACTCTGCGAGTTCCAACTCGGCAAATGCGATGCTCAATGCTTTTGCCTATGCCTCTGGAGATTTTGATGCCCTTGTCCATTCCGATTCAAATTCTGCATCGGCAACCGGCGGGTATGGGATCTACTCATATGGGAATAATACCCTCATCAACGATAATGATGCGGGTAATAATTCTGTCATCGCTTCACTAGATTATACCGAAGTCAAAGCCTGGTCCGGTGTCGTATTTGATGGAAATGTAAGTAGTATGGGTGGGTATGGTATCTCCTCAACCGGTGATAATGTCACCATCAGAGATAATGTTGCGAGTAACAATTCTGCAATTGCTTCGATAGGTTATGCTGATGTTGTTAGCGATGCCTATCCCCTTGCTTATTCCGATGCCGTAATTAATGGAAATGTAAGTAGTATTGGAGGTTATGGTATCTCCTCAACCGGTGATAATGCAACGATCAGCGATAATGTTGCGAGTAATAATTCTGCGATTTCTTCGATAGATTATGGTGCTGTTAATAGCTGTGCCTATCCCCTTGCTTATTCCGATGCCGTAATTAATGGAAATGTAAGTAGTATTGGAGGTTATGGTATCTCCTCAACCGGTGATAATGTCACCATAAGTGATAATGCTGTGAGTAATAACTCTGTCTTTGCTTCTATAGATTATGCCTACGTCAACTTACGATCAGACTCTTATTCCTATGCTCCTTCTGATGCCATAATTAATGGTAATGTAAGTAGTATGGGTGGGTATGGTATCTCCTCAACCGGTGATAATGCAACGATCAGTGATAATGTTGCGAGTAATAACTCTGCGATTGCTTCACTAGATTATGGCACTACCTTTACCGGTGCTTATCTCGAGGCCTCTGCTAATGCCGTTATTAACGGCAATGCCAGTAGTATGGGTGGGTGTGGAATCGCCTCAACCGGTGATAATGTAACGATCAGTGATAATGTTGCAAGTAATAATTCTGCGATTGCTTCACTAGATTATGCTGCTACCTATATCGAGGCCTATACCGATGCCTCTGTCGATCCCGTAATTAGTGGTAATGCTAATAGTATGGGTGGGTACGGAATCTCCTCTTCAGGTAATGATGTTCAGATCTCCAATAATATAGTAATCAATAACACTGCAACATCCTCTATAGACTATGACTATGTCAAGACCGAAACCTTGAGCCCCGGTTCAACCGGAATTTACGGGAATGCAACCACCATAGGAGGCTATGGCATATCCTCCTCAGGTGATCGGGTCACGATCTCCAATAACATAGCCCTCAACAACACTGCGTTCTCGTCCATAAACTATGACAAAACTGAAACCTCCGGCGATGGCTCTCCTGTTATTATCGGCAATGCCACCGCCACCGGTGGTACTGGCATCTCCTCCTCCGGTAACCGTGCCACCATCACCAATAACACCGCAGATTACAACTCCGTCAATGCCCCCATCACCGTCGGAACCGTCACTGGAAACGCCCCGATCACCACCACCTCCCTCACCGGCGGCTTTGGGATCAACGCTACCGGTAACCGTGCCACCATCACCGGTAACCGGGTCTCCGGGAACCGGTATGGCATCGGCATCTCTGACTCATCAACCGGCCTGAACCTGACCGGGAACTGGATAAACCAGAGCACCAACGGAGGGCTGAACATCTCTGACGATGGTGGAGGCGGTGACGGGTACATCTACAACAACTACTTCGGAAACGACCTGAATGTCTGTGCAACCGCCTCTTCAGCCGATAACTACGATTGGACAAACCCGAACGGTCCCACACTCGGAACCAACATCGTCGGTGGGAAATATATCGCAGGAAACTACTGGAGCAATGCGACCGGAGACGGGTGGTCTGACCAGCAGACCCCGAACGAGACCGGGTACTCGCTGACCCCATACGAGGTGACCACCAACGTCTATGACTACAACCCGCTGATCGGAACGCTGCCGACCGATACTCCGACGACAGTTCCAACCACTACTCCAACCGATGACGACGATGATGATGACAATGAATATTACTTCGCTGACCACACCGACACCACCCAGGACACTACCGGCATTCACTTCGTGATCGTCACGGTTACCCTTCCTGACGGAACCCTCGCCGGCAATTCAGCCCAACTCACCGTCACCCTGAAGAATACCGGCTCAATTCAGCTCTCACCTCAGGCCAGGATCATACTGGCACCAGCCAATGCTCTCGCTCAGGCAGTCGGAGAACAACCTGCGATCTATGAGGACGGAAAGTATCTCCTCACCTTCTCACTTCAGATACCACCACTACCGGGAACCTACGTGTACATCTTCAGCCCGGTACAGATCACCCGAGATCCCTCAACCGGTAGGGACATCCGTATCCCGGCAGGCGACTCGGTCCAGTTCACCGTCACCGTCGGAGCTGACGGAACGGTCACCGTGAGGTCACCATGAGATGGACCTGCCTTCTCATCCTGCTTCTGCTCACCGGAGTAGTGGTTGCAGGCCGCCTCCCTCCTGAAATGCCAGAGAACCAGGTCTTCTCCATCGATACCACCATCAGTGCCACCGGGATCATCGACGAGTCCACCGCAACAGACTGGGTCGTAGCAAAGGAAGATCCTCTTGAGGAGAACAACCTGAACGCTTCGGATGTCATCTCGCTTGTCGTATACCATGATACCCTGAAGGGAAACGGGGGAAGCGTCGCTGAAGCAAAGAAGTTCGAGTTCGACTCGCAGTCAAAAGGAAGCAGAACCTACAACATCGAACAGGAGAAGGTGCTCAGTTATCTCAGCAGGGAAGGATCCCTGCTTACCGGAAGTGAACGACTGCTCATGGACAACACCGGCAACTACTCCACCTCAACCAGCACGGTCGCCTGTGTATTTGCTGACGAGGCTAGATATCTCGTTCCTGCGTTCTGCAACGTCGTAGAGGCGAAGAGTGATCTCATCAACATCAACCATGCAAAGATCTCTACCAAAGGCCAGATCAGATCCGCAGGCGGATTCAGCACCCCGGCAGGACTGAACTACCGGATAGCCGTCACCCCGGACGGAAAATCAGCATATGCAGAAGGAACTGTATGGACATCGTTTGCCGGCAGCATCATGGAAGCCCGTGATACCAACCAGTCAGATGATACCTGGAATAAGACCTCTGCAACCAACTCGTGGAAGGATATCACCCGGAGCAGCGGGGAGATCAGGAACCTGCAGAAGACGTTTGGATACCGGTCGGGGCTGCGGGTGTGATAAAACATAGAGCCTGAAGATGAAAAGATCAGTACCAATACAAGAAGATGAATCTATTACCATTGCTACGCCAGCATGAAGTAATCCTGCAAGAACGGTTCGGAATCGCAACAATCGGCATATTTGGCTCATATGTCCGGAGAGAGGAGCGGGTTGATAGCGATGTTGATGTACTGGTAACATTTCAAATCAAGCCCTGTATCCTTAAAGAGATAGTGTATGCATGAGCCGACCTGTAGTTATTCACATGACCCCTCTTATATCTCTTCCATAATTGATACCCAGTCTCTGCCGGTTTTTTCTGCAATCTCTTTCACAATATGGGAAAGAGTTCCCGTTTTGAGTGGATCATGTAATGGAACTGTAATCCCATAATGTTCCCCATCGATGTTGCACTCAAGCCGAACATGACTCCCTGTCTGTCTAACCTGTTGAAACCCATTTGAAAGCAAATACCCGATTAGATCAGAACCAGATATATTCCGGGGAACCTTCATACGGCAATAACAACATCCTTCACAATATGGAGTCTGATTAAAGACGGGAGCGAAGTATCACCAAAGTGACAGATGACCGCATCACGAACCATCTCCCTGAGATTATCAAGGGTGTCAGCCTGGGTAAAAATCGGATATGTCAGTGATCGGGCGATATACCCACCTTCATCAGCCTCCTCCACAAGAAAGAGAATCTCTGTTTCTCTATGTTTTTCAGATATGATCATTGATGTCCTGTAATCAGAATGATATGTATTGATTCCTATCTTTAAGATTTTTTTCAAGATCGATTAGTTTAGGAGATCCGGAACGTAAATCGTTAATTACCTTGACTTTTTGATTATATCCCTACATCCCCTGCCGGCAGCATCATGGAAGCCCGTGATACCAACCAGTCAGATGATACCTGGAACAAGACCGCTGCAATCAACTCGTGGAAGGATATCACCCGGAGCAGCGGGGAGATAAAAAACCTGCAGAAGACATTCAGATACGTATCGGGGGTGCGGGTGTGAGAGAGATCTTATTGCCTGATGATGCTACATATCAATAGGATAATACGAGTAATCCGGATAGAATATGAAACCTGAAAACCCTACACAACTACATCAGAGGGTGATACCATATCTTTCACGTGTTCAGGAAGTATGTATTCGTCACCAGGTCGAAAAACTTGCAGTTTTCGGATCAATGCTCACCGAAAAGGAAAATCCCGCTGATATCGATCTCCTGGTTACCTTTCATGAGATGGAACCGGTTCAATACGCACACGAATATTTTGGCCTAGAATCTGATCTTGAAAAAATATTTAATCTCCCTATCGATCTCGTTGAGGAACATGCAATAAGAAACCCGGTTTTTCGGGAAATTGTCGCAGAAAGCAGTATTGAATTATATGCTTCAACGTGAGATCAAAAAATTATTCTGGGATATCCTTCTTGCAGGTGAAGATATACAGATATTTACTGAAAACGTTGAATTCGCAGAGTATAAACTAAACCGGTTGCTTCAGGCAGCAGTTGAACGAAAACTAGGAATAATTGGGGAAGCTGTTGGACATGTAATACGTCTTGAACCAGCACTCAATGAGATAATTATTGATGCCCCCCATATTATTTCTCTCCGAAACCGGTTAATTCATGGATATGACTCCCTTTCATCTGAAATAATATGGGGGATTTGTGAACATGATCTCCCGGTATTGATGAAAACCATTCGGACATGTATCGAAACAGATGAAGTGAAGGACTCAACAACCGGATAACCATCAACCCAGGCATCAGGCGGGATCAAAAACTCCAGAAGACGTTCGGGTACGTATCGGGGATGAGGGTGTGAGTAGGATTGTCCTTCCCGCTCATGACTGACTGCATCCTTCTTACAAAGGAAAGACTCTCATATTCTGCCCTTTAAAGGAATGTTGTGGTATCAGAGATACCAGCATTAATATCGGTAATTATCGAGATCCTTTCAGATATCCGGGAGAACGATATCCCGATGCTCAGTTGATACCCTCTTTTTTTGCTATTGATATTCTGATTGAAAGTAATCGGTATTCGTATGTTAGACGGGATATTTCCGATCTGTTTTGATAAAATCAGGTAACCAAAAATACAAAATGAGGATCCGAACCCTGATACCAGGGACCGGATGAACCAGATACCCCCTGTTTTTCACTCAAAAAAAACGTTCAGGTGATAATTGCCCGGTTAATCGTTCTCAAGGTAACCCAGAACAGGATCAGGGCAAGGCATACCAGGTAGAGAAATGAGATCGCTATCTCAACCGGCGTATAGGAGAACGCCAGCCCCAGAGCAGTAAAATGATCCCCGATCGTAAAGAACCGAAGCCCGTTGGTCAGATGGGTCAGGGGGTTGATCAGGGCCAGTTCTTTGATCCCCGGTGGCAGTCCTTCTCCCGGATACAAGGAATTAGACGCAAAAAACAACGGCATGGAGAGTATCGTGGTAATTCCCTGGTATCCCTCCGGAGAAGAGGTGGTAAATGCCATGTACAGAGAGACACACAGGACTGCAGCAGAGAATGCCCCGATAAAGAGGATGATTCCTGCTATTGAGATGATGATTCCAAGCGGACTCTGACCGGCAAAGGTTGACACGCCCAGTATCATCCCGAGTACGATGATGATTACCGTCTGAATCAGCGACTTGGTAATGGCTGAAAGGATGATTCCGATGATCAGATCACGCCGTGGCATCGGGCTGGCAAGAATCTCCCGGAGGATTCCCCAGTTCTTATCAAAAAGAACCGAAAATCCCCCATAGAGATTGGCGAACATGATCGTAGCCGCAATCATACCCGGACACATGAATGTCAGGTAATTGACTACCACAAGTCCTGCAGGAGGAACTGATGCCTGGAGTAACCGCTCAAAAGTACCTGCCATGGCAAATCCGAAAAGCACCAGCCAGAGGACCGGGTGAAGCATCGAGGTGAAGAGTTGATCCTTGAACCTAAAGTGCCGCGTCATATCACGCTTGAACACCGGATAAAAGCCGGGAATCATCATCAGTCCCTCATCTCCGTACCGGTGTAGTGCATGAACACATCATCCATCGAAGGTTTTTTGAGATTCACCGCAAGCACACTGATTGCGTGTTCACCCAGGTATCTCATGATATCAGGGAGCAGTCTGGTTCCGTCCTGTTCTGAAATGATCATCAGTTTTCCTTCATATCTGCTCATTTCCCTGATCCCGGATAGTCCGGTCAGGATCTGCTGAGCCGTAGTGTTGTCTGATGTCTCGAGATAGATGACATCATTTCCAAGACTTTCTTTGAGTTCTTCCGGGGTTCCGTGGACAATAATGGTTCCGTGATCGATCAGGGCTATGTGGTCAGAGAGGAGATCGGCCTCGTCCATATAATGGGTGGTCATAAATATCGTGGTTCCCTCCTGATTGACGGATCGAAGGTAATCCCAGGTTTTCTGCCTGGTCTGGGGATCCAGACCGATAGTCGGCTCATCAAGAAAGAGCACCCGGGGACGGGTCATCAGGCCCCTTGCTATTTCCAGGCGGCGTTTCATCCCGCCTGAGAGGTTATTCACCAGAGTATCTGCTTTCTCTTCCAGTTCAACCAGCCTGAGAAGTTCTCTGATCCGGGTCGTCTTTTCTTCGTGGCTCATCCGGTAGATATCCCCGTGAAAATCCAGGGTTTCCCGCACCGTCATGTCTTTGTCCAGCGTGATCTGCTGGAACACGATGCCGATGGACTCCCTTACCCGTGACCGCTCGGATCCCAGGTCATATCCGGCGATGGTAACAGTGCCGCTTTGTAAGGGGAGCAGGGTTATGAGTGAGTTGATAACCGTACTCTTCCCTGCCCCGTTCGGTCCTAAAAATGAGAATATTTCTCCCTTTCTGACCTGAAATGAGATGTCACTGACTGCCTTCATATCCCCGTATGCGTACGAGAAATGGGAGACATTCAGGATGATATCATCCATGATACACTCCATTATTCGTGTTGATTACTCCCTGATATGCCGGAATTATAACATCATGAATACCCATACATTGCTCCTCTCTGTCCTGAATTTTCTCACGGCTGTTCTCGCTATATCTATGGTATATGGAGGTATATTTAGCAAATTTCATTTTAAAATCGGTAGAATGATATGAAATTTTAATATCTGCGGTCGTCATCATGCAGTATTTTTAAACCGCGGAGATGATCATCCCTGAAGCACCCTGCTGCATGTGAGCCGGGCATCGTTTTCGTATGGGATTGCACAGGACCTGAGGTACTGACCGGTAACCGACCGGGGATCCTCCATAATTGCTTCCGGCGTCCCGCTCGCGATCACTTCTCCTCCTTTGCTTCCTCCTTCAGGTCCCATATCGATGATCCAGTCAGCCTGCCTGATCACATCCAGGTTATGTTCAATGACGATCACCGAGTTCCCGGTATCCACGAGATGGTGAATAATCCCGAGAAGCCGGCTTGTATCAGCCATATGCAGACCGGTTGTCGGTTCATCCATGACATAGATATTTCCTTTCTTATGCAGTTCGGTTGCCAGTTTAAGCCGCTGTGCCTCGCCACCCGAGAGGGTACTCAGTGACTGCCCGATCTGCAGGTAATCCAGCCCGACATCAGCCAGCACCCGGAGTTTTCTCCTGACCTCAGGTGTTTCGAAGAGATCACCTGCATCCCTGACGGTAACCCTGAGGATCTCAGAGATCGTCTTTCCCTTGTAGGTCAGGGTGAGGACTTCAGGGCTATACCGCTCGCCGTTACAGGCATCGCATACCGTGGTCACATCATCAAGGAAATGCATATCCATCTTCAGGACGCCGGTACCCTTGCATTTGGGGCATGCACCTTTCGCATTGAAACTGAAGTATGACGGGTCTGTCCCGGTGGCATGGCCGAGTTCTTTTCTGATCGCATCAAAGATGCCGAGATATGTCATCGGGTTGGACCGCGATGATCGTCCGACTGATGACTGGTCGATAACCACAGCGTCGGGATGCTGCTCACAGAATATCCCGTGGATCAGAGAACTTTTCCCGGATCCTGCAACACCGGTGACACAGACCAGAACCCCTTTTGGGATCTCTACCGATACCTGTTTCAGGTTGTGCAGGGATGCATTTTCGATTCTGAATACCCCTAGCGGTTCTCTCCGGTGCCGGGAACATGCTCCGATCTGGTTCAGGTACCGGGCAGTCAGGGTATCTGATCTGATGAGTTCATCAGCCGTTCCGCTGAACTGTACCATTCCACCCTGTGAACCGGCTCCCGGGCCGATATCGATGAGGTAATCGCTGGCCCTGATGATCTCCGGGTCATGTTCGACCACCAGAACCGTGTTCTCTTTATCCCTGAGTTCACCCAGAATCCGGATGAGATTGCCGATATCACGTGGATGGAGCCCGATACTTGGTTCATCAAGGATATAAACAAGATTTACGAGTGTACAGTCCAGTTGTTTTGCTATCTTGACCCGTTGTGCCTCACCACCTGAAAGGGTGGCAACGGTGCGGTGCAGCGAGAGGTACCCAACCCCGATCTCGATCAGGTACTGGATGGTCATCTTCATCCTGGCGATGATAGGATCTGCATAGGGATGCTGAATCGTATCCAGGTATTCCCGGAGTTCAGGCAGTTCCAGGAAGACAAGATCCGGGATGGTTTTCCCCTGAACAGTGACCTTTCTGGCCCGTTCGTTGAGTCTGGTTCCCTGACAGTGCGGGCAGGTCTCATAGCTGAAAAACTGTGTGTATGCGTCTGAATTCTCTTCCTTATTGATATAGGTCTTCTTCAGCCGTGAGATAACCCCTTCATAGGAGGAGTTGTATTTTTCACCGAACCGGTCACCCTGAATCGCGGTCTGTGGCTGATAAAGGAGGCTGAACCGCTCCTCCGGGCTCATCTCGCTGACCGGCTTATACGGATCAAACATCTTCGCGTTCATCAGGGAGTTCCAGTAATACCCTCCTTTCTTGTACTGGGAGTGCAGGATAGCTCCGTCTGCGACCGATTTAGAGGGGTCGATAAGCTTCTTCTCATCGATGACCATCAGTTGCCCGAGTCCTGAACATTCAGGGCACATGCCATCTGCATTATTGAACGAAAAGAGGTTGGATCCACCGATGAACGGTTCTCCGCACCGGGAAAAGAGGAGCCGCAGGTAGGTATAGAGTTCGGTCATGGTTCCTACCGTTGAGCGGAGTGTCTGTCCCGGCCGTTTCTGGTCGATGACGATGACCGGGGAGAGATTAATGATCTCATCCACGTCAGGACGGCTGATCTTCGGAAGCCGGGAGCGTTCAAAAGTTCCAAAGGTCTCGATGAGCTGCCTTCTGGCCTCGGCACTGATGGTATCAAACACCAGGGAACTCTTCCCGCTTCCTGAGACCCCGGTAACGACCACGATCTGATTCTTTGGGACTGATACCGAGATATTCTGCAGGTTATGGACTCTGGCTCCGGTGATCCGGATCGCCTGGCTCATGTGTTCTGCTCCTGCTGGTCAGGTGAAGAAACCGGGGTATATCCCGTATTTTCGTTGTAATCTTTAAGAAAACTGAGTGCCCATTCCCGTTCCGCTTTGATCAGGAACTGGCGTCTCCGGGAGAGATGGATGTTGCCTACTTCACATTCGTTCTCTATCAGGTACTTTTCAAGTTCGATATAACAGGTGATCCGGGAATCGATAGAGGATATGTAGGTGGCCATCACCTCGTTTACCTCGGCAGGGGTGAGAAGGTGAAGGTTTGCCAGGGCGAGGTCGATCTGGTAGATCGAGATCTCGAGTTCTGACATGATCTCTACGATACGTTCTTTCAGGTCACGTTTTCCTTTCTCAGTGAGGGTGTAGATCTTCTTGACCTTGTTCGTCTCGGTAACGGTGAGATTGACATCAACCAGGAATTTTTTCTCAAGTTTTTCAAGCACTTTGTAGATGGAGGAGATGGAGATCTCAGTCCAGTACCGCATATCATGTTCCACTACACTCTTCTCCATTTCGTAGGGATACATGGGCTTTTCTGAAAGTAACCCCAGAAGAGCGGTCTCCATGTTTGAGATCTTACTCATCCAATATTGTACGAGTACAATACTATATCAGTGTAACCATTGTCGGTACTGTTCAATATGATCTCCTGCATGTTGGTATGACCTGACTTCCATTGATATGGATCTCAGATCTCTTTCCTGGTAATCAGCGATGGACCCCTGACTGGGCTATTACTCCCGCAGTATCCTGGTAACAGCCACGTGTTTGCCCCTGATCTCTATCAAAGGGCCATGAATTTTTCTGATTTAGCCATCAGGTGTAAACCGGCAGATGAGATCATCTGAATAGGTTAGAAAAAAAGTTATGATGAACTTTCATTGAACTGATGAAGGGACGAGATATCGAATTTTTTAGCATCACTGGTCATATCCTCGTTGTACTCCTTCAGATAGAGAGCAGAAAGGAACCCATCGCTATGCATTTTTTGAATAATTTCATTCAGTTTTTCAACAAAAGATACAGCATATGTGCCATTTCCTTTCTCAACCGCAATCCCGGAATATCCGGTAAATGCATAAGGCTTCAATTCAGTTAATGGTGTTCCATTTGCGATACGTGCCTTCATATCTGTTTGAGGAAACAAAATTGCATCAAGTTTTCCGGATACCAGGTCATTAATTGCTTCTGGATCCCCGGTATATTCAACAATCGTGGGGTTCTTTACCTGATTATCAGTTACATCTCCAATCATACTGAGATTATTATTGAGGTAGTTTAACTGGGCAGACTGAACATATACACCGATCTTTTTACCTGAAAGGTCATCGATGCTGGATATATTGGTGTTATTTGAACGGATGTAAAAGGATGATGCCACTGAAAATATCGGTTGCGTAAAATAAAGCCATTTCAGACGATCATCGGTCATATAGAAATCAGTGTAGTAATCCCACTTGTCTCCCCAGTCACCCTTTTTTAACTCTTCACTGTTGGTGGCTACGTAACAGGAATCGACACCAAGTTCTTCTGCAATATGTGAACCAATTTCTACATCATATCCACTGACCTGATTCTCTGCATACTGCTCATCTGTACATTTCGACTCAGGATCACGGGCCGTATCATTCTTGATCGTGAAATCCGCGACCAGATCGGTATTAACAGCCACAACTAATGTACCCCGGTCAGTTATCTCTGCAAGCCTGTCTGCCTGGGTGCCTGTTGCGTTCTGTTCTTTTTCTGAAGAGTCTGCATAAACCATCGTTGCAGAAAATACGAGCAAAATAACAATTAATCCGAGATACAATCCTCTTTTTACCATGCACTTCTCCTGAAATATAAGATAAGTAAGCATCTGACACTAAAAAATATATTTATATGTCCCTCCTCATAGAATGGAACAATGGATTCATTCACTGAAATGAAACGTTTTACTCATTATTTTCATTCATCCTGGACGATACTTCCAGACCACATTCATTTGATCTGCACTGGTTACCGAGTTCTCTTCCAGGAGGAACCTGGATCAAAAAAATAGTAGTGAGGTTGATTACACAAAATAATTACTGAATGAGTTCTTTCAACCCGTTACCGATTTCAGTAATACTAA
>NZ_JAJRBM010000179.1 GCF_028679455.1 Methanospirillum sp.
ATTGATATTTTTCTGAGCCGGTGTGTCTCTTCAGTAGATGCCAGGTACTGGATCTCCTGAATCCGGGAAACAGTCTCATCCAGCAGCGTGTTCATTCCCGGATTTAATCCTCCACCAGCTGCCGGTTCGGGAACCATCATCGACGTGATGAACTGCAGGGCTCCTTTGTCCATAAGTGGGATCATGTCAATCCTCACCCTACGTATTATCTCATGAATCTCAAGAGGGCCGTTTGTTGCAAATCCCTTCCCCTCCTTAAAACGGTCACTGCCTGAAGCCCAGATCTTTTGAAAGAGATCTGGCAACTCTTCAATTGACTTTGGCACTCCGGCTTTCAGGGAATCATGTTTAAAAAATGAACGGCAGGCGTTGTTCATGAAGATTATATCCCCTCCTACGGTAAAGAGCATGACCGGATGTGGAATAGACTGGATTGCCAGGATCGCAAGCCGGTAATCACCTGCTTTTAAGGGTGATGGCGTAGGTTGAGATTTTACCGGTTGGGGCTCGGGCTCGTGTTCTGGTTCAGGGGGATGCGCCTGTTGGGTGGTTGTCTGATATAATTTGTGTTTATGGGCAACCATCTCAATATTGCTGTATAATTCGCGTTCTTTGAAGGGTTTGATCAGATAACCGAAGGGCCCGGACTCAACTGCCCTCTTGATAGTATCATCATCAGAATGAGCGGTGAGATAGATGATAGGAATCTTGTACTGCTGATATATCTTCTTTGCAGTTTCAATTCCATCCATATCCCCCTGAATTCTGATATCCATCAGGATGATATCTGGTCTCTTTTCTCTGGCAAGATTTATCGCTTCCAAGCCGTCAAAGGCACTCCCGACCACCTCATATCCAAGTTCTTTCAGGGTTTTTTCAAGGAGCACAGAAGTGACAGCTTCATCTTCAACGATCAGAATCTTCCGCTTCATGGGTTTATCCGCTCCCCTGATTGTCATTGAATACTATCGTGATTGTGGTTCCTGGTCCTTCCGGATACCTAATCTCTCCTTTGAGCTGGTGGACAAGCCGGTTTACCAATTCTGTTCCAAGTGAGGTACCTGAAGTTTTCTTCTCTTTTGGCATCCCACGTCCGTTATCTGATATTTCCATTCGATACATGTGATCATGATGGGTGAAGGTCACCCGTATCTCCCCTTTTCCCTCTGGCTCAAAGGCATATTTGACGGCATTGGTTATCAATTCATTTAATATTAATCCGCAGGGGATACACCGTTCAATGTCAAGAACAATCGTGGAATCAATTTCGGTGATGTACTGAATTGATGAATTCGCACCTTCATACTCCTGTTTCAGGTGATTTATCAGGTTTTCAACATATCCTTTGATATTGATATTACCGATGTCATGTGAACTATAAAGGAGTTCATGAATCGATGCCATTGAAAAGACCTGATTCCGACAGTCCTGCAGAATTTCAGTTGTGACCGGGTCTGTTGTCCTCATCGCCTGAAGTTTGAGTATCCCTGAAATGACCTGAAGATTATTTTTTACCCGGTGATGAATTTCCTTCAGGAGCAGTTCCTTCTCATGCAGTGAAGCGATGATCTGCTCTTCATCTCTGACTCTGCTGGTTACATCACTATAGATAAGAAAGATCTCACTCTCGTTTCCAATATGACTTTGTGAAAGGTATACTTCCCTCCATTTTTTTCCAGATGGGGTGTTCAGATAAATCTGGGGAAGATTCTGTGGTTTTCCATACGTCAGAAGATTGGACAAAGCGTCATTAAGGGGTTTGGGGATGGAAAGGCCGAAGTATTCCTGGAATGTCTTCCCAAGCAGGGTCTCTTTTTTTCTGCCTTCCATAATCTCTGCGGCAGCATTCATCTCAATTAAAATGAACCTGCCATCCCCGTCATGGTCCAGAAATATTGCGCAACCTGCATTCATATTTGAAAAAAGCATGTTGAGCCTGTTCTGGCTGGTCTTAACCTGGTCATCCAATACTTTCTGACGTGTAATGTCAATGATAAATCCTTCGAGCCCGATTAGGTCTTCGTTTTCATCATATACTCCTACCCCCTGTTCCATGACCCATTTAAATTTCATGGAACTGGTGAAGATCCGATACGTCAGTTTGAACTGCGCATGTCTGTTCACTGCCCGCTGGATAACCTCTATAATCCGAGGACGGTCATCCGGATGAATGAGTGAGGTGTAGGTTGGGTTCTGATTCTGAACAAGGTCTGACGGGTGATAACCGGTGAGTGCCAGACTCCCTTCACTTACAAACTCCATGGTACGTTCCTCATCAAAGAGGCACTTGTATACCATTCCAGGCAAGTTGGTAATCAGGGTGTTGACCATCCTCTCGCTCTCCCTGAGAGCGTCCTCAGCGATACAATCGGAAATGTGACCGGCTATCTGTACTACGATTCCATGGAGTGATCGCTGAAGAGGTGTTGGTAATTCCTGGTCGTTTTCGTGTGATGCAAGATGGATAAGGCCGATTGGTTTGCCATGGTGGGTGAGGGAGATGACAACATCTGAATGTATGTTTTCACTGGTAAACAGGGTTCGTGAATATTCCTGGATAGTCTTCTGATCTCTGAATACTGTGTCTGACACTCTGAGTAATGAGAAGAAGAGAGGAATGAGGTGTGCCTGAATGATGTGATCGCTATATTCGGGTGAGAAACCATCAACAGCTGTAAGTGAGAGATGGTCGTGGTCGTCCATCAGGTATATGGCAGCAGCATCCATAAATGAGGTTTTTATTGCTGCCTTCAGACATTGAGCAAGTATTTCTTTGATCTCTCGTGAATTTGCGCTGGCAATGGCAAGATCACGCTGAATAACCAGGTTATTTTCAGCCCGTACCAGTTCGACTGCGGTATTAACCTTATGGGCTAGTTCGGTAAAGGCAATATGCGGGCTTTCTTCCTTCTGGACATAAAAATTCGCACCACTGTTCAGTGCTTCCACAGCAACTTTTTCCCGTTCTTTGACGGTAAAAAGGACAAATGGAATCTGGGCATCTTCTTCACGAATTCTCCGAAGCAGTTCCAGGCCATCCATACCGGGCATTGCATAGTCTGATATTACTGCATCGAATCGTTCACTGCTTAATTTATTCAACGCTTCTTCTCCGGATCCGACGGTCTCTACTGAGAAACCAAATCTCTTTTCAAGGATCTGACACCCGAGATCAAGGAGCACTAATTCGTCATCAACCAGAAGAACCTTGGTCATATCCATTCACCCGGCATGGTCCGTACGTTGATCTTGACATACGGATGCATAATAATTCGGATCTTGGTGTGATTAATCTGGTCTACGTGCTGATGCCGTGTTCTGGTTCATCAGTCATAATGATCTGCCTGGCAATGGAGCAGAAGAGCGACAATGGACCGGCTGATATGAATTTACGTGATATCTCCACTGGAATGAGTTCTCCATTTCGTCGGCGATGAACTGATCTGACTCGTGAGGAATCTTCCGTAACGCTGTTATATTCCCACATCTGATCCCATGTTTTCTGCGTGATCTCAGGGTTGATGCCAAAGACTGTAATCTGCTGGATCTCTTCTCTGGTATATCCGAGAAGTTTGCATGCAGTCTCATTTGCCCGATATAATGCTCCTGTTCTCTCAAAAAGGAGGATGGAGTCTGATGCCTGGTCAAAGACAAATCTGATGATTAACAGTTCGCGCTCAAGTTTCTCCCTTCTGGCAATCTCTGCCATGAGATCCTGGTTTGCGGCCTTCATTTCTCTTGTGCGTTGAGTAACAATCGCTTCGAAGTTGCTATGATAGGTGTGTAGTTGTTCCTCCAGATGTTTGCGCTCGGAGATGTCAGAACCAATCGCCTGATATTCCCTGATGGTCCCATCCTGAGTAAAAATCCCCCGATAATGCCATTCCTCCCAGGAAACCATCCCGTCAGGTTGGATAACTTTGAATGTGATGATCCCTGTAGGGTCTTCCCTGGTCAGCATGGATCGAAGTGTCTTTAATTGGTTCAGGTTTTCGTGGGATATGACCGGTTCATATGGAAATCCAACGATTTCATCCCTGGTTCTTTCCATTCGCCGGCAGAATGCATCATTGGCATAGGTGAGGAGCCCGTCAGGCCGGATGCGAATTACGAATTCGTTCTGATCTGAAGCAAGTGCTTCTGCTTCTCTTGTACAGATTTCTGCCTGTTTCACTGCCTGCTGAAACAGGGTTTCATCTTTGCAGATTAATACGCATCCCGGACGACCATCTTCACAGACTGCAGGAATTATCGAAATTGTAAGTTCCTTCATCTCTTCTTTTTGGCGGATGGTGAGGTTGACACTGCTCTTCTCACCTTGAATCGCCAGTTTGATCCCGGGCATCATCTCTTCCTGAATGAACCCTGCCAGGTCAGAATCAGAGATCTGCCGCCCGGTTAAATCATCGGAAAGACCCAAAAGTCCTGAAATTCCATTTCCTGCACTCCCGATAACCAGCCGGCAGGTGATGAGAAGATACGGCTCACAAGTGAATGTAGAAATGGCTGAAGAAGGAATACGTGCAGCAAGGTGGTACACTTTGGCAGTACTTACGATCCGCAGATCTGCTTCTCCTTTCATCTGGAGCCCGTCCATGTATCTTGCAACTGTTGTCCGGTGTAATCCCAGTTTGCGGGACAGATCGGTAATTGACATCCCCCGTGGATGTTCTGCTAAAAGTTCCCGTATTTTTGTTAGCTCCTCAAGATCTCCAATCATCCAACCCCCTGAATTATGCGACAATGGTTTACGTCCTTTCTGTCGTACATAGCCTTCTGCAATTAACCAGATAAATCATCGCCTCCTACTGATTTACTCATACAAGTGTCAGTGATTAATTTAAAATCTCATAATGTTGCCTATTTTTAAATTTTAATCGAACACATGCAATTAATTTCTCTTCAGATATGTACGACATATACGATCTATTAAATATGACTCTGTATAATCTCTGATCAGAGTGGTGCATCCACTCCGGAATATTGGTGCATCATTACTCTCCTCTAATCGTATCTGATTTCGGATCTGACTGGGGGGTATTCTTAACGATTAATCATGAAGGTGACTTACTATGGCCGAAGATTTTGAAGTCAAACTTGAGAATAAGGCATACATACCTGATCCGAAGTACCAGGAAAACTCAGCATTGGGTGATTACAAAGCAGCTTATCGGGCATTCTGTGAAAATCCCGATGCATTCTGGGATGAAAAGGCTCGCGAACTCCAATGGATGCAACCCTGGGATAAGGTCCGTGAATGGGATCATCCCTATGCACGATGGTTTACTGGTGCAAAACTGAATATCACCGAGAACTGTCTGGATCGTCATGTAAACAACGGGCGCAGAAATAAACTCGCCATCATCTGGCGAGGGGAAGACGGAGAGGAAGAGGTACTGACATATCGTCAGCTGTACCGGTCAGTGATGCGGTTTGCAAATGCGTTGAAAAATCTGGGGGTGAAGAAAGGAGATCGGATCTGCTTTTACATGCCTTTTGTTCCCGAGCATGTCATTGCAATATTGGCATGCGCAAGAATCGGTGCAGTCCACTCGATTGTGTACGCCGGGTTCGGAGCCGAGGCACTTCACTCCCGCATCAGGGATGCTAATGCAAAGATTGTAATCACTGCCGATGTCGGAAAACGCAGGGGAAAGACGATACCCCTCAAAAGTATTGTAGATGAGGCAGTGCATAACGCCCCGAGTGTTGAGAAGGTTATCGTCCTATGCAGAGAAAAATGCCCACTTGAATTGTACTCTGAGATTGAAGTGGACTTCTATGGGATCCAGGAAGGGATGGCTGAAGAATGTCCTCCTGAAAAGATGGATGCAGAAGATCCACTCTTTATCCTGTACACCAGTGGGACTACCGGATCCCCCAAAGGGATCGTCCATACCTGCGGAGGATACATGGTTGGTACTCATTATACCTGTAAATACATCTTCGATATCAAGGAGAATGACGTATACTGGTGCTCTGCTGATCCTGGCTGGATCACCGGCCACAGTTACATCGTATATGGTCCGCTCTCCGTCGGAGCAACCGTTGTAGTTACAGAGACCACTCCTGACTATCCGGATTTTGGGGTCTGGTGGAGTATTGTTGAGGAGTTTGGGGTATCGATATTTTATACGGCTCCGACAGCAATCAGAATGTTCATGCGGGTTGGAGAAGAATGGCCGAACAAGTATAACCTGAGTTCGCTCCGGATCATCGGATCAGTTGGTGAACCACTTAACCCTGAAGCCTTTGAGTGGTATTACCGTGTGATCGGAAAGAACCGGTGCCCGATCCTGGATACCTGGTGGCAGACTGAAACCGGTATGCACATGATCACAACTCCGCTTGGTATGCCAATGAAGCCGGGTTTTGCCGGAGTTCCGATCCCAGGTGTTGTTGCTGATGTGGTGGACAAGGATGGAAATCCGGTGCCCCCGGGACAGGGTGGCCTGCTGGTTATCAAAGAGCCCTGGCCGTCGATGATGCGAACGGTATATGGCAATGATGAACGGTACCGAAAGTACTGGACGCAGATCCGGGATTATTATACGGTCGGAGATCTTGCGGTAAAAGATCAGGACGGGTATATCATGATACTGGGAAGATCTGATGACATCATCATTGTGGCCGGACATAATCTCGGGACCGCAGAGGTGGAGTCGGCCCTGGTTGAACATGAATCAGTAGCAGAGGCAGCAGTTATCGGGGTTCCCGATGATATCAAAGGCCAGGCGGTCAAGGCATTTGTGACTCTGGTACAGGGATATGAGCCGAGTCAGAAACTTGTCGCTGAACTGACCTATCATGTCCGCATGAGTATCGGACCCATTGCCATGCCAAATGCAATCGAATTCATGGACAAACTCCCCAAAACGAGGAGTGGTAAGATCATGCGACGGGTACTCAAGGCAAAAGAGATGGGGCTGGATCCCGGGGATATCTCCACGCTAGAGGAGTAAATATCCCAATTTTTTGTTTCATCATTTGTCTCTCATGGTAGGTTCATCCAGACATCATTCTATATGAGTGTAAGGGCTATTTGATACGGGAAATCTCAATTGTTTTGAATATGGCAGGGATTATCTCATAACTGAAATCCTGATTTATATGGTTGGAGATGGGAAAGACAGGGGGACGATTTGTCCGGGCGTTCGGGTAGATATTGTACAGAAACAGGATCAGCGTACCGGAAAGAAGACTCGGGGGACCGTCAAAGAGATCCTCACAAACTCAACATATCATCCCCATGGAATTAAGGTTCGCCTGGTAGATGGAAAGATTGGCAGAGTTTGTCAGATCCTTGGAGAAGAAACCTTATCTGGAACCAGTTTGTAAAAATGGAGTCATATCCCCTACATTATTTCAGAGAGTATATTGTTCTCCCGTCTTGTGGTGATATCAGATAAAATACTGATCCGGTTGGAGATCTTAATCTGTGTAATACGCAGCTTCCTGCGCGGTATGTTCACTTCTTTTTTATGTTCTGCTCTCCTGCCAGATTATGAGTCGGAATTCACAAATCCGGTACCTGCCCGATAAGTATGCGCGAAACCTGATATCCTGGAACATGAGAGATAAATACTGGATATCTGTACAGGAGGAATGGCTGGTACGATCTGCCTGCGAATGGTTCTGACATTACTGGTGAGCATGGTGCTGCTTGGCACCGCAACGTTTGCAGAGGATGTTAGAGATAAACATAATGAAACGGGTCAACATGGTGATGGTGTCATGTTGGTGGTAATCACCCCCGAATCTCATAGCACTGAAATTGGAGATGAGATTCATCTCAAAGGAACTATTGACAAATCGCTTATAAATGGTGCACCATCAGATGCGATTATTCTCATTTCAGCCCCGGATGGAAGTCTTGCCGATACTTTTGTGCTTTCTTCTCCTGATCAGCATGGCGGATTTTCTTACGCTCTTCCCGCAGATGTAGGTGGTGACTGGGGATTTGAAGCATTATATAATGGTGTATACAGCCCCAAGGCTGAAGTTGATGTGATCCCCTCAGCAAAATCTGGTAAAACCACGCTTACACTCTCCGGATGGCCGGTATACCCCCGCGTCGGAGACGAAGTCACCTTCAAAGGGAGGTTGACAGATTCATCAGGGAAAGGAATTCCTGACCGGAAGTTGCATTATCAGTTTGTCTCTTCTGACAGTGGCTGCGTAGCTGAATGTCATAGTTCAGACGCTTTAAACTGGCTGCAGGCAGGGGTCGAAGAGACTGATCTGGCTGGGGAGTATAGTTTCAGGTTACCGGTTGTGGAAGAAGGGGGAGTATATGTACGGGTGCTTTTTGATGGTGATGAACAGTATATACCCATTATGAGCAAGGTTATTGGGATAACTGCAAAAAACTCATGAATCTTTTTAAAAAGCAATAATATCAGTATTGGTTCGTATCTCTGTTCTGGATCTGATCCAACCCTTTTAATATTTGCGTCTGCGTTTGGTAAGCCGTTCCTGTTATCCGGATGTTATGAAGAACGGTTCAGCCTGAAAAAAATGAACCTGTTATGTGGATAGATATTTTTCGGGTTCCCTTTCAAATGCCTCAAGGCATCCCTTAC
>NZ_JAJRBM010000180.1 GCF_028679455.1 Methanospirillum sp.
ACCAAAGAAGAGCGGGCCGCTGAGCCGGTTCCCGATGATGGAATCGATCTCATCCAAAGTCTCCTGATCGACAAATACCATTCTGATCTTTCCTCCTTTTCCCTTCACCCGGATCATCCGGTCGTCGCTATCAATATCCTCTACATTGATAGAACAGAGTTCAGACACCCGCACTCCGGTAGCATAGATGATCCTGACGATCAACTGGTCACGGGGATCAGGAATTGATCGAAGCAGCCTGATAACCTGACTGTGTTTGAGGTATGTGAGTTCGGTATCCTTTACCCGGGGCCGGTCAATACGGGGAACCGGATTTACTTCCAGGATATCTTGCATGATCATGAACCGGTAAAAGGAGGAGAGGGACGAGAGGATCCGGTTGAGGGTGGTAGCATGGTACTCCCGGCTTCGTGTCAGGAATGAAAGGTAGTTGGTTATCTCGATTGCATTCACCTCCACCTCAGTCTCCAGTCGCAGGGGTTGTTTCAGAAATGAGTGCATGGTGATCTCAGCACGACTATTCCGGGTGAGCCAGATGTAATGTCCGAACCTGGTCAGGGTCTGGTCATAACTGAGTAGGGTTTTCGCCGAATAATTGCGCATTTTCAGATACTGGAGGAACCGGGGGATCCATTCTGAAAAATATCCTGAATTCACGTGTATATAGGTATAATTTTAATTTTAATAACGTTTACGCAGAATACCTATTCTGCGCAATTATGGGTCGCAAAAAAGTTCAGGTATCTCAATCGGTGACCCTGATGTCAGTGGTCAAAAAAGTATGAATTGATCAGAGTGATGATGCCAACGTTACCTGTCTGGTGATAACCGCAGGGTCATCGACTGCAAACTCAAGGCTGAGTTCAAGGTCCTGGTGGTCAAGCAGGAATTTTCTGATCAGGGGAAGGGTGAACTGGTTATCAGGATCATCAAAAAGCAGGTGCTGCCGTTCTGAGCCCGGTCCCGGACTTCCTGAAAGGTGACTGAATGACAGGGGAAGGGTACTCATCCCGTCGAGCAGATCCTGGTATATAATCCCCTGCGCTGATGATGTACACCAGAGGTGGGGAAAGTCAGGACAGTACCCCTTAATACTACTTCCACCAAGGAGTTTCAGTTCTTCAGGTGTGGTCCCGAGGTACGCTGGTCCGAACTGCAGATCCGGCAGACTCTCAAGGCTGTATCGGGGATCCGGGAACCTGTCCAGAAAGTCATGAAATCTTGCAACCGCTTCATCCCGGTGACCATGCTCATATCTCCCTGCATGAATGACGATCACCTCTGAACCGGTATGATCAGCGGCTTCAAGGGTCTGGTTCATGGCAGTCTCGATATGAGTGTGGATGTCACCTGATATTCCGTTTGAAAATAATTCAGGGTCTGCGGGATTAACTCCCTGGAAATGGTGAGGTGCATGGATCCGGATCTTTCCTGCATATGGTTCAAAGACTTCGATGTTCTGCTGAAACATACTCTCTGTAAGTGGGATCATCATCAGTTGTACATGCCCGATAGTCCTGCTCTCGAGCAATGCTGCTCTTGAGGGTAGGATTTCCGGATGTGAGAGCAGGCAGCCTGCTCCGAAACGGGTAGTATTAATCACTCTTTGCTCCTGGTATTCATCTTACGTTCATATGCTGATCCGGCACCTTCATCGATGGAGTTCTCTTCGATATGAAAGTCCCCGTAATATCGCCAGATAATTATTATTAAAATTATAACATGTTTCTTTCATAACTCCTTTATCTCTGTATTGCACATAACAATAGTATCCTGAATATCTCCTGTATGGGTAACGAATGGTAGGAGTGGATTACTGATGAATGAGCAAAAAAAGGATTATCATGTCCTTATTGTTGAGGATGATCCAATTATCGCCCGGGTACTTGAGACCATTCTTAAAGACAGTAACTTCCTCGTCGATGAACCGGTAAACACAGGTGAAAAAGCAATAGGCAGGGTAGCAGCGCAGAAACCCGGGGTTGTGCTGATGGATATTGATCTGCTTGGACATCTTTCAGGAATCGAAACTGCCAGGATTCTCTTCCATCTATTTAATGTGCCGGTAATATTTGTTACCGGTCATGATGAACAGGAAGTACTCAGCCATGCGAAAGAGGCGGACCCCTTTGGCTTCCTGCTCAAACCGATCAATAGGAATATCCTCAATACCACGATTCAGATTGGCATTAATCTGCACGAGAAGATCTGCAATACTACCGAAGGAAAAACAGGTGGACTGACATCCTCGCAACGTGAGGAGTTGATCGGATCGCTGAAGCCGGTTCTCCTCTTGGATGAGGATAACCGGATCATCTGGCTGAATGATGCTGCTGAGTATCTGTTTGAACGATCAGGATCCGATCTGTTACTTGAAGACGGGCCTTCAGTTATTCAGATGCATGATCCCGCTTCTGGAGAATGTGTCGATATTTTCTCCCTGGACCCGGTCTTCGAGCGACCTTTGATTATTAAAGGGGTTCAGCATGAGAAACAGATTATTCCACGGATTTTTATGATCAATGATTCGTTTGGCGATATTAGCGGGTATTATCTCGAACTTACGCCGACTGGTGAATAGTCTGATCTTCTGACTGATGCTCCCCCGAGTACAACCATGAACACTCAATGTATCAACTCCCTCCTGTTGAGTGCCTCTATCACCTCCAGTACCGATGAATATTCTTTCCAACACGCCGATGAATCTACGTAGGAAAACTCTGTTTATTCTGGGTCTCTTGCTCCTGGGAGCAGTAGCGTTGATATTAGGGGTATCCTATACTGTTCTGATCGGGAGTTATGCCGGGTTTGAAGAGCAGAGCTCCAGGGATTCAGTTGTTCAGGGATTGAAAGCCATAGACTATGAGCGGTCCCTTATTGAATCAAAATGTGGCGAATGGTCGCGATGGGATGAAACATATTCGTTTATCAGTGGAAATAATCCCGGGTATGTGAAACAAAACCTGAACACCGACTCTTTTGACAATCTTGGTGTTGATCTCTTTGTCATCCTGAATCAGACCCGTTCGGTCAGGTTTGCAACCTGGTATAATTCAACTTCCCATCTGACCTCAGATCTACAGCCAGGTGATCTGAGTTCACTCGTCAATGCTTCGTACCTGTACACTCATGGAGATCTTATCAGCAGCAGATCCGGATTTCTCATCCGTGGTCCTGATCCTATGTTGGTTGTCTCCCAGCCGGTGCTGACTAGTCAGTATGAAGGACCGTCAGCAGGTTATCTGCTCTTAGGAAA
>NZ_JAJRBM010000019.1 GCF_028679455.1 Methanospirillum sp.
ATTATTAATGGAGCCCTCTATGGCATCACTCCGCTCACTACGGCGGACCTTGAAAATGAAATCTCTCTTCTTGAGTTTAATCTTCCTGGATATCAAAAAGCACAAAGTCAGATTACTCTGGGATCTGGTCAGCGGATGCCGGTTTCAATAAACCTTCAACCGTTACCTCCTGTGACTTCTACTCCTGTTCCAACCACTCCGGTGCCAACTCCCACACAGGCAGGCCTCTCCCCGATTATGGTGATAGCCGGCCTGATCGGAGCCTGTTATCTGATCACAAAAATGGATTAATTATTTTAAAACCCTGTGAAAACATTAGCCTCTGGGCCCTAATGTTTTTTCAAGAATTTTATATGTTTCACCATTTTTAAATGACACAATCACCTGAACATGGTCGATTCCGTCAGACCCCTGCATTTCTCCAGTGGCACCAATATTATTTGAGATCTGATTAATTACCGACTCCCCAGTCCCAAGAACTGCACGCATCTCAATTTTACTGACTAATGACTGGCCGTGTCCCCCTCTAAAAGTTCCAGTTATTACCCGATATATCGGCTCTTTACTGACATCTACCGAGACAGAAAGACTGTTTGGTGGTTGGGTGACTGGTCCGGGATAGAGTCCCTCCTGGCTGGCATTAATTGCAGACTCCTGAACCTGAGTAGGCATTTCCAGACCGGCACGGTCCTGCCCTACTACCCTATCCATGACAAGATATGAGTTTCCGTTCATATAGGAGACCATAACCTGTACCCGATCCAATCCTCTTGTTCCAGTTATGGCAATCTCATCTCCCTTCTTTTTCCCAAGTTGTTGTTCGATGACTTCACCGGTTTCGAGTGTTGTTCGTACCTGAATCAATTGGATGAGATCCTGTCCTTTTCCACCGTCAAAGGTAATGGTAATGTTTGAGTACACTGGATCCTTTTGTGCAGAAACTGATACCGCTAGTTCAGCGGGTGGTTCGGTAACCTTACCATCAAACAGGGAAGGAGATGCCTTCTGGGTCGGTTCTGGTGTACTGGGAGTTGGAGATTCGGTTTTTACCGGTGTGGGCGCAGGGGTTGATGGTTGGATCTGCTCCTTTTTGACTGCTCCCTGATCGGTGCATCCCGCGGTCAGCAACAAACCTGCAAGAATACCTACGACTAGTATGGCCTGATATCTGTTCATCGTGTACAAGAGATGAATGTACTCTATTTGTAGATTGTTGTGGGAGTGCAGGTCTCTGGTTCCATACGTTCAGATATTTGTGATACTGATACTTCATTACAGACCGGTAGCACCGGGAGGATATACTGATGGGAAAACCTACCGACGGATACGAACAGATTATTAAGGAAATACTTGAGCATGGGGCAGCAGAAACTTCACAGGCCTGGATGGAAGCCATCCTGGCAGAAAATGGACGGATTCCGCTTATCTTTGAACGAATGGCAGAAAGACCGGAAGTTCTTATCTCCCATCTTCTATACAAAACAGCAGTGCTCAAAACCAGCACCCTTGAACCGAAGTATGTTGAATTAATTAGTATTGCTGTCTCTTCGGCACTTCGCTGTAACCATTGTACTGATTATCATGTGCAGGCAGCGATTCGGAAAGGAGCGACAAAAGATGAAATTCTTGAATCAATCCTTATTGCAGGGCTAACATCACAGTCAACTGTGCTTGCGGATGCATACCGGACCTATGCTGAGAGTATCGAAGAATGCACCGCCTGTGGCATGAAAATCCCAGGAGATGATCAGTGATCGTTCATGTGATGTCTGGCGAAGGTTCCGATAACCTTCCCTTTCTTTTTCGCTCTTGTTCTTTCTTTTCCTGTGCAATTTTGGTTGTGTCCGCTTCTTGAAATCAGACACGTTGTTCCGCTCCCGATAAGGTCATCACGTCCTGCCTGTTTCAGCCCTTCCATTACGAGACTGTGGTTTGCAGGCTCTCGCCATGATAGCAAAGCCCGCTGGACCCTTTTTTCTTCATTCTTTGGTACATGCACGTGTTCATGAGTGCGTGGATCAATGCCGGTGGCATACATACATGTGGATATGGTCATCGGTGTGGGGGTGAAATCCTGAACCTGCTCGGTATAGAGACGGTTATCACGCAGGTATTCTGCAAGAAAAATCATATCCTTGATGGTACATCCCGGGTGTCCTGACATCAGGTATGGGATCAGGTACTGTTTTGGGTTTCTACCCTTCTGAACTCCTTCAAATTGCTCTCTGAATGAATCAAATATATCCTGGCTTGGTTTATTCATCCTGGAGGTTACTCCCGGGCTGATATGTTCTGGGGCGATCTTTAACTGACCTGAAACATGGGCACAGAGATGGGACATAGTCTCTCCCCCTTTTGGGATCAGATCATATCTGAGTCCGGATCCAATGAAGACGTGTTTCACACCCTGGACTGCCTGAGCATCATCAAGCAGAGAGAGGTACTCTGAAAATCCTGAACTCCGTATTCTGCAGGAAATACATTCACGGTCAGTACAGGTTCCCTTTGTTTTCCAACGCTCGCACATATCTCCATACATATTGGCGCTTGGACCCCCGATGTCTGATATTGTTCCTCTGAACTCAGGCATTAATGCTATCCGTTGTACCTCCCTTAGTACTGACTCAGTACTTCTGCTCTGAATTATCTTTCCCTGATGGAGTGCAAGAGCGCAGAATGAGCAATTGCCATAACATCCACGATGTGAAGTGATTGAAAATCTGATTGATTCCAGAGCAGGAATCGGCTCACGGTATCGGGGGTGTGCACGTCTCTTATATGGGAGATCATAGATTCTATCCAGGTTTTCAGTTGAGAGGGGTAATGCAGGTGGGTTTTGGATAATGAGGGTCTTGGGATGACGTTGAAGAAGGAAGCAGTTATTAAATGGATTCTGATTGTCTGCAATGAGATTGGTACTCTTCACAAACAGTGAGGGATCATCATTCACCTCGGAAAAGGAAGGGATCTCAATAACACCACTATTTATCTCAGTGTTCTGGTCTGCCCAGTTCTTAGGGGAGGTTTTCCAGCATATTCCAGCAATTGAATGTATGTCCTTAAGGTTTCTCCCTGCATCTGCACATTCAGCAAGTGTAATAATCTGTTGTTCCCCCATTCCAAAAATCAGAATATCAGCAGGGGCATCAGCAAGTATCGACTGACGGATACGATCCGACCAGTAATCATAATGGGCAAACCGACGCAGGGATGCCTCTACTCCACCGATAACAATAGGTGCATCCTGATAAATCCGATGAACAAGATCAGTATATACCAGTGTTGCACGGTCAGGGCGTGACGGGTGTCCTCCTTCTGAAAATGCATCCTCACTACGCTTTTTTCGTGCAGGTGTATAATGGGCCACCATTGAGTCCATAGAACCACCTGATATTGAAAAAAAGAGTCTGGGGGATCCAAAAACCATCAATGATTTGATGTTTTTTACATCTGGCTGGGGAATTACCCCCACTGTATATCCAGCGTCCCAGAGAGTTCTGCCTAACAGGGCAGTTGCTGATGCCGGATGATCAAGGTATGCATCACCTGATACCAGAATAATATCCGGGCGATCAATCCCGATATCTTCAAGTTCTTCTTTGGAAACGGGAAGAAATTCTGGTTGAGGGAGATGATTCATTCTGTTCTCCTGATCAGGCACTTCAGATACCTATTACTTCCACTCTACTACTCATGGAAGTTGGATTGTTCCAACAATCCTGAGTTTTTCTCCTTCAAGATAGTGCAGGATAACTAAAGATCCTGATTGGAATATCAGTTCTTTCTCAAAGGAGAGGGTTATCTCTGCTGACCGCCAATCACCGTTCTCGGTAATCTTCTGGATCCTGCACGGGAGGAACTGCATCCAGTGTCCTGCATAGAGTATCATCTGTTCTTTCAGTGGCTCTGGCCAATATGGGATGATATGCACTGTACCGGTTACTTCACACTGGCTCCGAATGTCAGATGCTGAGGTGAGCACATATCCCCTGTCCAGATCATCTGCTTCAATTCCTTTGAGTGCCAATCCTACCCGATCTCCTGGATAAGCCTCGCTTACATCATCATCGTGTTTTTGAATCGATCGAACCTGTATTGTTTTTCCAAGGGGATGTACCGTGATCTGGTCATGTTTATGCACGGTTCCCGCTCTGACACAACCTAAAATTACTGTTCCGATACCCTTCACATTGAAATGATGATCGATAGGAATAATCCCCGGCTTTTCTGTCTGGTCAACAGAAAGGGCTGTTGCATCTTCCAGAAGTGCTTCGCGAAGAACATTGAGATCATCAGGAATTATCTTATACTGCTCAATCACCGTCCCCTTAATCAAGGGTGCTATCTGACTTGTGTCCAGGTAGTTTCTGAGAATGAGATATCCTTGTGAAACCTGAGCACAGTTTAATTCCAGAATACATTCCCCGAGTTGTGCAGTGATCTTATCAATTACGATAACTGCCATATCTGCGAGAGATGCAGCATAGTATAGTGATGAGAGTTTTTCGGGATACCGTGTTGGTTCTATCAACGTAAGGGTTGCTTCTCCTTTCTTGAGATTGTAGAATGTGATATCCGTTGATGTTCCTTTTTTCCCGATCTCTTTTCCAAAATCCTCAGGCCCGATAATTATGATATTTAAATTTGGCATCATTAGGTAAGGGCTTTGTATGAATTTGATAGGTTCGATGAATTTGCCTGTCTGATATCAATACAGTTAATAATTCTGCTGAAAAATGGTTAGTAACATGAAGGTACTCATCGCAATTCCTCCTGAGAAGTTCCGGGATGAAGAACTCCTAGAACCGGTAACCGTTTTTCAGGAGGCAGGGGTTAAGTTTGAACTAGCCTCAACTCATGTCGGCGTAGTGATGGGAGTTTTGGGTAAAAAAGCAAAGGTGAACCGCACCTTTGAAGATATCCTTCTCAAAGGATCTGATGACTACTATGCCCTGATGATCATAGGTGGGCCAGGCACAATGGTTCATCTGTGGAATAATACGCATCTTCACGAACTCGCGCGGATATTCAATTCCAAAGGAAAAGTAGTTGCGGGAATTGACAATGCTCCTATTGTCATCGCAAAGGCAGGGCTTCTCAAAAAGAAGGAGGCCACCGTAGTTCCGGGTCAGACTATTCGTGAGATGATGATTGATGATGCGATAATTGTGAATAAACCGATCGTATATATGGATAAAATAATCACTGCAAATGGCCATGAAGTGGCTAAGGAATTTGCAAAACTGATTGTTGAGTATAAGAGTGGGAATCCTGAGTTTGTAGCTACCAAAAGTAAGGCAGGCTTTTCGTTTTAATTCTGATTGGTATCTTCATAATCTTTTTTTATCTACAACGTGCTTTATCTCTCCTCTTTAATCGTTTTTTCTGTATCCCTCACGAAAAGATATCTTCATTGTCTCTACTGTCCAACATTC
>NZ_JAJRBM010000181.1 GCF_028679455.1 Methanospirillum sp.
TACTTGCACGGGAAACTGGAATGAGAAAGGTGGATATACGATTAATCTCGAAAAGGATGGTTCATCAATTAATGCAACCATCACGAAGAGTCTGGACCCTGATGCTATTGTTGAGCATATGACTTTCTCAAAGTAATCTTTTTTGGACTCTGGTATCGGGGGAGTGATCATTGCTCCGTACAATGTTTAGTTCATATGTCGCTGAAAATTTATAGGATTATTTATCAGTTTACTATCGTGATACAAAATTTCTAACAAACATTCATAAACAAGTTTTACGACTCATTATGTCGTGAGGGATACACAGATTCGCAAAGATTTGCATGGAATATATTGAGAGGTAAACAAAATACCTGGCGGGTTCCTGAATTATTCTGATCCCATGAAGGAGCCGGAAGGAACGATGATCTCAAATCTGGCTCCTTCTTCAAAAACACCGGTCTCCTTGATCGAAATACCAGTCAGCGAAAGGATCTCCCTCACCAGAAACAGCCCATAACCGGTATGCTTTCCAAACTCTCTTTCAAATATTCGCTCTTTATTGTCTACCAAAACCCCAACTCCGTTATCTTCCCAGATGATCGTCAGGTGGTTATTTTCCGTATGAACCGACACCGTTATGTTGGTAACATGCTGACCATGCCGGATCGAATTATCAAGTAAATTCTTAAACACACTTTCAAGCATTGGATCTGCAAAGACAGATAACCCGGTACAGGTGCTGGAAAATGATATTGTTTTTGGAAGAGGTAATCTCGATAGAATGATGTCAAGTGAAATCCATTGTGGTTCGTGTGATCCTAAATTTTGATAAACCCGGGAAAATTCAATCTTTTGATAAACCCGGGAAAATTCAATCTCTGACTGGATATCTTTGATACCCTCATTCATCTTATGAATATAATCGAGTATTACAGGGTCCTTTGATTCCATCTCCAAAATGGCAAGGTATCCGGAAAATCCTGATATTTTATTCAAAATATCATGCCTTGTGATGTCATTGAGCAGATGTAACTGGCGGTTTGTTTTCCTGATTGCCTCCTCTATGAGTTTCTCTTCAGTAATATCCTGACTTGCCCCGATACTGTTTACAACTCTCCCTTCATCATCAAAGGTTACCCGAAAAAAAACTGAAATATAGCGAACCGCTCCATCTCTTCGAATTATTCGGTGTTCAAAACGAAAGATTTGATGGGCATTAGCAGGATTAAATGATGTTGTTACTTCTTCCCGAACTTTAGGAATATCAGCAGGAAACACAAACTCACGGACATACCTTTCAGGACTCATGAAATATCCTCCCTCATGTTCTACGGTAGTTCCATATAGTGTGTAAAACCGATCATTGAAGATAAAATTCTGTGATAATACATTCCATTCCCAACCCACAAGATTTGCCATCTCCATGGTATCGGCAAGAATTTGTTCTTTAGTTAAAAGCGTCTCCTCAATATGTGCCCGTTCAATATCGGCTCCTGCTTTAACTGCGATAATATCAATAACCTCTCTGACACGAATTTTATCGATAAATGGGTTCTGTGACAGGATGCTTAGTATTCCAACAATCTCCCCGTATGAATTTTTGAGTGGTACTCCAATATATCCCTGAATCTGTAAACCTGCTAAGGGTTTACAATCTGGAAAATGAACGCCTGAATTCGCTGGATAAAAAACAAAACCTTTTTTTATAACTTCATCAGATGGTGTTCCCTTCAATTGATATGAATAATCAAGGACTTTTTTGTCGTCAAGAATCATGGAAAGAACATGAACATGTTCCTTGTCTGGCGTAATCTCACCAATCATGACACAATCTGCAGAAAGCCATTTGGTGATGCTTTCAGAAATCCGGTCCAGGGATTCTTTTCCCGTTGTTCCGACAATTCCAGATACAATAGCATTGACTGCCGATTCTGCAGCCTTCTGTTCATTTATATCTTCAACAATTGATAAAATTTGAGGCTTCCCCTGAATGTAAATGCGGCTTGAAGAAAACTTCACAAACCTGATTTCTCCTGTCTTTAAACGGGATTTCACTTCCATCCCCCGGACAATATGCTTCTTCCTTAACTCTGATGCAAGGCGATTATATTCGGTTATATCTGCAAAAATCCCTAACGTGTCAGGATGTTGACCGATTACTTCATCGCGGGTGTATCCGGTACCAGCAAGAAAAGCGTCATTCACATCGGTAAACACATTTTCTATCAGCGAAACAAGTGTCAGAGGAACTGGATTCAGTCTGAATACCGTACCAAATTTTTCTTCAGAATCGCGAAGTGCCAGTTCTATTATTTTATTTTGTGTGATATCCCGCATTGAAACCTGTACGCCGGTTACCAAACCATGTAATATTATCGGTATCGCATGAAGATTAACGAATATCAGGGTTCCATCTTTTTTGGTAACCTGTATCTCCACATTTTCAGCAATCTCTCCATGCAATGTTTTATAAATCGCATTCGATAAATAGGATCCAGCTTGAGAAAATAGAGTGGTTAAAGCAAATTCAGGAGATTTACCTATCAGCTCTTCGGGTTCATACCCGATAATCCATCGGGAAGATGGTGAGACATAGGTAGGTTTCATATCCTTATCGAGAATAAGGATCAGATCTGAAGATCGTTCCGCCATTCCACGAAACCGTTTCTCGCTTTCCTGAAGTGCTTCTGCCATACGCCGTTCATCAGAGACATCCTGGGCAAGCGATCCGAAACGATATCCTTTTTCAGTTTTAATCGGGAATACAATTCTTTTAGTAAATATTCTGGTTCCATCCTGATGAATTGATTCAAATAGATGGGGTTTTTTGAAAAACGGTATGCCGGTTTTCAGTGAAGAGAGCACTTTTTGTTTGATCTTCATTCGGGATGCATCATTCTGGTATTTTAGAGGAAGCATCCGGTAAGTGATATCCCATAGATAACTCCCGAGGGCTTCCTCTTTTCTGATTCCGGTTAATTTTTCTGAACTTGCATTCCATTCGATCACTTTTCCGTCTTCATCAATGAGACTAACTGCTTCGCTTGTTGATTCGATGAATGACCTGAGACGTACTTCGCTTTCGTGAAGAGCCTTTATGTATTGTATTTTTTCAGTAACATCGCTGGTGACACCCCGAAATCCGATCATCATTCCATCAGTACTCATAAGTGGATATGATCTGCAGTTGAAAATCCGGACACTGCCATCTTTTATAATGGCTGGAATATCAAACGTAGTGAGACCTGGTTTGCGATGGGTAGTATCTGCTAGCAGTACTTGTACGATATCTTTCCCTTCAGGCGTAAAAAATGAAAAAACTGATGTACCGATCAGTTCTTCCGGGTGGAACCCAAAAATGTCAGAACTCCTTGGACTAACGTAAGTAAAAATTCCTTCTAGAGTTAATTCCCAGATTACATCCGGAGATGTCTCAATAATCGCTCGAAATTTTGATTCACTTTCCTGTAATGCTTTTTTTGTCTGAATCAACTCATTGAACTGTGTCAGCCGTTCATCCTCAGCTTGTTTTCGTCTCACTGCCTGCTTTACTTTGTGTGATAATTCTGCAAATTGTGGTTTTGGATCTCCTCCTTTCTGGATATAAAAATCAGCACCGTTATTTATTGCCTCGATCACCACCTCTTCACGACCCCTACCGGTAAACAGGATAAATGGAATATCGCCATATTGTTCCCGGACGGTTTTGAGAAATTCTATTCCATCCATGCCAGGCATCTGGTAATCTGATATGATGGCATCATATGATTGGATAATTCGGGATCTTAAGGCAACCGTTGCAGAAGTCTGGGTTTCGACCTTGAACTCACCCGTCCGTTCCAGAAAAATTTTCCCAAGAGTAAGAAGATCCTCTTCATCGTCGACATAGAGGAGAGAGATCAGATCGTTATTCTCTGATGCCAGTATGTTATTGTGTGTGTCAGGTTCAGGAGGTATCATCTCCAATTTTTCTCCAGGTATTGATGTGACATAGTATCAGTGAAAGATATTGAGATGTGCTAGAGTTTAGAGTAGGAATCCTTTAACCTTTTTGACGAGAAGAAAGGCATTCAAGTCAGGTCTGGTTTTACTATCCGAAAATGATCCCCCCGGTAATTCAATCTGTTTTTTCATATTATCTTCTGACATTACTTCAGGTATACAAAAATGATCTCCAGCCTACACGAGTTTATATTATTCCAAACCAGGTTTGATTTCTCAGAATTTCAGGCAATCTTCTCACGATACTGAAAAGAGTCCATTGAAATTAAAACGGAAATACTATTAGAATTTCACACCTATGGTATGTAAGGGAGGAAAGATGTTACAGATTTTATTATCACCGAAACAATTTTTTGAAACATGTGCTGGATCTGAACCATCATTAAAAAAACCGGCTTTGATTATCCTGCTGATGTCGGTCTTCACTGCAGGAAGCGGATACCTACTTGGGGAACTTACCGGACGAATGCTCTCAGGTTTCATGGAGGGAATCGGTCTCATCACTGCAGTGAGTACAGCAGTGACCTCCTTCCTTGCACCCTGGTTTATGTGGCTTGTAATTGCGGTTATTCTCATGGTCATGACAAAAATCATGAAGGGATCCTGTTCGTTCAAACGATATGCAGAGATTGCCGGGTACGGTCTGTTCCCACAGCTTTTTGGATCGGTAATCGGCCTGGTGCTGGCTTTCTGGTATCTTCCCCGGATCCAGGTTACCCCGATAAAAGTAGCTGATCCTGCACAAATTCAGGTGCTCATGACCGATTTCTTAAAAAATCCTCTGATGCAGGAGTATACCATCCTCTCAACCATTCTCTCGGTCATTCTTCTCATCTGGACTGCAAATATCGCTGCCATCGGCCTTGAAAAATGTTGTGGACTCTCATCAAAGCAATCCCTGGTTGCTGCAGGCCTTCCTATCGCGGTGTATATCATCTACTCTCTCTATACCCTCGTTACGATGTCCGGATGGCTCTGAATGAAGAGCCTAGTGAAATATGTCGTTTGCATCGTCTTTTTGATCCTCGCTTCAGCCAGTGCTGACACCACGGAAGATCCGAATGTAGCTGCGGCTCAGGTTGAGGTGTCAGGAATCACGATCGATCCCGCTGTCCTGATGCCACTTGATACCGCCCTGGTAACAATTACGCTGAATAATACCGGCCAGGATGCGGTCCCGATCAACCATGCAATGGTCTATGACAAGGATCTCCTGATCCTCTCAGACAATTATGGAAAAGTAGGTTCTATCGGTGCTGGTAACTCCCTGAAACTTGAGTTTACCATTCAGGCCCGGGGAGCAACCGGTATCTTCTATCCGACCCTTTCATTAGATTTCAGGGGGGCACATTTTCTCAGATACCCATTCAGGGTGCAGGTACAGAATGATCCACTCGAGATGTCTGTTCTTTCAAAACCAGAGACTTTTGTTGAAGGGAAGAAGGATGTTGTTCAACTCCACATCGGAAACCCACGGGATAATACCGTTACCGGCGTGACGATTACCGCAAATGGAACCGGACATGAGATCACCCCGGCCTCTTACTTTGTCGGTGCCCTGGGGTCTGATACAACCGCAGATATTCCGGTTAATATCACCCCGTATGGGAATCAATCGGTGTTGTTTACACTCTCATACCAGAATGGGATAAATCAGCATAATGTCACCTACACTCTCCCGATCCATCTCGGGGAGAGTAGAAAACAGGCAAATCCGGTATTATCCAACGTGGTCTTGAATGATGAGGGAGATATCTTCAGAGTGACTGGTGATGTTACGAACTCAGGGCTTGAGACGGCTAATGGTGTTGAGGTTACTTCGGGTGAACCGGCAATTCCAATCTTCCCATACAAACTCTACGCAGTCGGTGCTCTCAAGCCTGATGATTTCTCCAGCTTTGAGATTACTTTCAAGACTGACACAAATACTACCGAAGTTCCCCTCCAGACAAGTTTCAAGGATCGGGATGGAAATATTTTCAGCACTGATACGCTTCTGGAAATCCCTCGTAAAGATACCGTGGCTGAAAAGGAACAGGCATCTCCCATACCCGATAAGGCGGTATATGTCATACCGGGAGCGGTCCTCCTCTTTGTCATTTTCGCGATCTGGTATAGCAGGCGAAGAAGAGAATGACCCTGCCGATCATGACAGATACCGGACCGGTCATGGAGTTTTCAGGGGTATCCAAAATATATCCCCTTGCTTCAGGGAATGTGACGGCCCTTTTGGATATCTCTCTTCAGGTACTTCCTGGAGAATTTATTGCCATCATGGGGCCATCAGGTTCAGGAAAATCCACCCTGCTCAACATGATGGGATGTCTTGATGTGCCTTCCAAAGGAGAGGTCTACATCAGGGGTCGGAGTATCCGATCCCTCTCCGATGATCAACAGACCACGCTGCGCAGGGATGAACTCGGTTTCATCTTCCAGCAGTTCAATCTTATTCCTCTCTTAAATGCTCTTGAAAACGTACGATACCCGCTCATCCTGAAGAATGGGATGACTGCATCAAGAGAACGGTGCCAGGAGGTGTTGGCAGCTGTCGGCCTCGTCCCTACACTCTGGTACCACCGGCCAACCCAACTATCCGGCGGGCAGCAGCAACGGGTGGCAATCGCCCGGGCCCTTGTAAATGATCCGGCAATCCTCCTGTGCGATGAACCGACCGGGAACCTCGACACCAAGACCGGCCAGGCAATTATGGCCCTGCTTGAACAACTCTGTCACGATGAAGGAAAGACGATCATCATGGTTACTCATGATCCACGAACGGCAGAGTATGCAGACCGGGTAATCCAGATAGAGGACGGGCGGATTAGGGAGGAGGTCTGATGGCTGGAGGCTCACTCTTTTTCAGTCTCGCGGTCAGGAATCTGCAGATGCACTGGCTCAGGTCACTCCTTGCTGCAATTGGAATCATCATCGGTGTTATGGCTATCTCATCGATGGGGATTCTCGGAAACGCCTTCTCTCTCTCTATCACTAATTCACTCTCAAGTGTAGGTGATTCGATCGTGGTTACTCCCCATGTCGGATATCAGGGAGGGATGAGCAGTGTATCGACGAGCGAACGTCTTTCTGACCGGCAGATAGAACTTATCCGGCGGGCAGCAACAAACAGTAAGGTCTTCCCTATTTATGCCGGCGGAGACCGGATTAAAGTTCAACGGGATACCTTGTATGCTTCGATATACGGTATCGATCCCAAGGATCTTCCCACACTTCTGGAGATTCAAAAAGGTCAGTATCTTCGTGGGGCGTCCGGAGTGATGATCGGGGCCAAACTTGCCAAGGATAATAACCTGACAATCGGATCCCGTATTCTTATCGGTGAGATTGAAAGTGGAGTGAGGGTTGTCGGAATCCTTAAAGAACGGGGAATGGGCTTTGATATCAACCCTGACAATGCAATCGTCACCTCTGATCTCTGGTACCGGGATTTTTATGAGACCAGAGGACATGATCAGGCGATCATCAAGGCTGCTGATATCAAGGATATTGAACAGATCAAGAGTTCAATAGAGAAACAACTGAACAAGCGGGAGACCGAGGTTGATGTATATGACACCCGGATGATCCTCAATTCGATCACCGAAACCTTTGGTCAGATCACCTTGTTTACGATGGCAATTGGAGGGATATCCCTCATTGTAGCCGGAGTTTCGATCTTCAATGTGATGATGATGTCGGTGATGGAGCGGTACAAGGAGATTGGTATCCTCCGGTCCATCGGGACGAAACGGGCTGAAGTCCGGAGTATGTTCATCTATGAAGCGTTGATTCTCGGGCTCTCTGGTTCAGCGGTGGGGGGGATATTTAGTTTTGCTGCCGGGTACCTGGTGGTTGCTGTTCTTATGAAGGATGTTTCGTATCTTTATAATCCGGCTTCCCTGATCCAGATTCCATATGGAATGGCATTTGGGATCGTAACCAGTATGCTTTCAGGACTTTATCCGGCCTGGAAAGCCTCTAGTCTTAATCCGATTGATGCACTCCGACATGAATGAAAATAATAAACCTAACTATTCGAAAAACTCATGACCTTCTCCTCTCCTACTCATCAGCAGAAAACTCGATCTATCTTATCTCACCATCACGGGCCCGGATACGAATGAAACTCATAGTTCACCCACCATCAGATAATTAGAGTATATCTTATTATGCAGGGCCTTACGAAGCAAAACCGGCCAGATGCAATCAGACACCTGTATGGCGTAGTTACCACCATCAAAAATACATTTGGTGTCATCAGGTGGGGTTGCGTACATCGAAGATGCACGGGTAGATCCGGTTCCGGTACAGACCAATGAGGTCTTGGAGATCCGGGAGGTTGTTAAGGGGATGATTGATCAGATCCAGGAGAAGAGGTCTCCGGGAAGGCCCGGGAAACAATGTGGTGGGTGTGATTATTTCCAGATATGCAGGTTCCGGTAGAGAATCTGGTGGGAAAAGGGTAAGATGATAGGAATAATAAAGAATTACTGGTCTATCTACTCATTAAATTTGATGAAGAGCCTAATATATATCTCTGATTAGGTTTCCATTGGAAACCTTGAATGAAAAAGCATAATACACGTCCCGTCTGATAATCAGATACTATCTCATTATGCAGAGAGTCGCAGAAAAAAACCGGTTTTCTATCATCAGGCATCTGGCAGACATAGTTCCGACTATACATACTACGTTCGGGGTTATCAGGATCGGTCTTTTCGGTTCAGTTATCAGAGGTGAGCAGACAAATAAGAGCGACGTCGATATCCTCGTTGAACTGAAAGACGAATATAAAACCCTGAAAAATTATGTTGCGCTAGTTGATTATCTTGAGTTATATTTCGACAGCAAGGTAGATCTTGTAACTCTTGAGAGTCTTGATCCCTATATTCGGCCATATA
>NZ_JAJRBM010000003.1 GCF_028679455.1 Methanospirillum sp.
AGCAGACCTGCACGGTTCGCATCAGGAATGATAAGAAGACTGCACTTTTCGGGTTCAGGTTCTACAGATTCATGTGGGGAAATTTGAATAAATCTGGTGATATTACATGCATTATTTTCAATATTTGTTCGGATAAGCGGGATTGAATGGCGGGATGCAAGGTTTTGTGAAATAATGGCAGCAGATCCTGAATCATTTTTTTGTGCAAGTGCACTGGCTGCATTGCTCTCGGTATGGATCACCGGAATTCCCAGATCTTCTATCACTTTACTACATTGTTCATGACTTTGTGGATGTGCATAAATCCGTGTGATCTGTTCTACCGGTACATTTCCGGCAAGATTATGGTGAATTGGCAGATATGCTTCCAGGGTGATCGAGACTGGATACTTCATCAGGCAGTCAAGTGTTGAAGTCACTCCTCCTGCCTCACTGTTTTCAAGAGGTACAAGGCCGGGAGTTCCGGTCCTCATGACCTCGGCAAAAACTTTACCAATTGTTGAAACCAGGACAGTTTCTACAGCCCCAATCTTCTGGGACATCTCGTGTGAGAAGGTATCTTCTGGTCCAAGGGTTATGAGTTTCATGCTCTCACCATGGTAGCGATGAGCCGATCCGTCTCTTCAAGAGATCTCGTACAGTACTCACCAAACCACCTTCGATCATCCAGAAACATCTCTGAAAAAGCAGCCGTGTCCCCTGCAGTAATAATCTCTCTGAACATTTCTGCAGACTGGCAGCAGGTATCAAGAACTTTGGGAATTTCAGGATTTTGGCTGAGAATGTCTGCATATAATGAAGGATCCTGCGCCAGGATCCGTCCAGCTACTGATGTCTCAATCCGGTAGATCGGACTCATAAATGGTTCGGTCTCTTCCGGAGTGATGCCAAGACGCCGCATCGTTTCTGCCATTACCAGAGCTTTGAAATGGGTCAGTCCCTGAATCACTGCCATCATCTGATCATGATGTTCAGGAGTGGTGATGGTTACCCGGGCTCCCTGTGCACCAAAGAGATCTGAAAGCATTTGGATATGGTCTTCAGTGCATCGGCCCGGGGTTATGATTATGGTCTGACCCTGCAATGAATTTGCGGTCGGACCAAACATCGGATGCATGCCAATGACTTCTGCACTGGTCTTTAGCATGGCAGATACCGGACCTGTTTTAAGCGACGTCAGATCGCTGATGATCTGGTCTTGCCGCATCAGAGGTGCTATCTCCTCTATTACCTGAACTGTGGAGTGAATCGGAACTGATATGACCAGAAGGTCTGATTGATGTGCAAGATCCTGATTCGTAATTGCAGTCTTTCGTCCTGATATCCGGACCTCATGACCGGAACGGGTAAAAACGGTAGCGAAAAATGCCCCCATCTGCCCGGTACCGCCGATGATCCCTACTTTCATTACTTCTCCAGGATCGTCTCGGTAACTGCCATTCCAAAGTGTCTTCCCGCTGTATCGAGAGCACCAAGCACAATATCTCCGGGGTTTAATGCTGCCACTGATATTGCAGTGCCGTCTGGTTTTGCAAGCCTGATGGTTTCTGCATTCTGAAGAATGATACTGACAACGGATCCCTGATGCTCTGCGTCAATCAGAAGGAGCGGGCGCTGTTCGATCTTCACTCTTCCTACTGTTGCTTCTCTACAGGATCCCTTAGCCCCGTTCACCATCACCCGGTCACCGGCTTTCAGATCAGCAAGATACGCAGTCCTGCCATCGGCAAGTTTCAGATAGGCATGGACCGCTCCTGCATTAACCCTGAACGGACGGGGTGCTACATAGGGATTTTCGAGAGTTTCAGCATGAACCAGGAAGAATCCGGATGAGGTATTTCCAACCAGCATACCTTCCCCATCAGTCATAAGTGAACAGGTGTCAACACAGACCCGGTCACCCATTCCGGCAGGAGAAATGGCAGTAATTGTAAGTGGAATGAGTTCCTGTCTGCACCCATGCCCCTGTACTACTTTTGTGACTTCACGAATCACTGCAGGATCATCGGTCTGGAGCATAACTCCGGCAACCCCTTTCTCCAGGATTCCGAGTGCCAGTTCTGCTTCCTGAACTGTTTTTACCACTGCAATGATTGAATCTGCAACTGCGACCAGGTTTTCGAGTGGGATCACAGTCCAGTCTGGGGTATGCACGATAACTGGCATCCTTCTGGCTGTTTCCATGGCCTTCTCCTGATCTTCAGTGCTACTAATAGTGATCTCGATGATATCCTTGCCAGGGATCAGATCTCCATCAGGTGCAATGGTGGTGATGCGGCCAAGTTCTCGAACCCTGTCTGCTGCATCGGTAACAATACCATCCGCACCTGATTCAAGTGCGGTGATTGCAAGCTCTTTATTCCATGGTCTGACATCGACCAGGATCTGTTTCATCAGATATCCTCCGGCCTCGCATTATCCTGAACCACCTTACAGACCTTGCGAACAAATATTGCGGTATCCTCGCGCTGGAATGCATTACGACCCATACATACTCCTGCACAGTTAGCGATATGGGTAGCATCTCTGATAGTCTTCAGGGTCTCAAGATCTCCTGCCTTCTCACCACCTGCAATAAAAACCGGAATTGAACTTGCTGCAACGATTTTTTTGAAACTCTCGATATCTCCGGTGTAGTTGGTCTTAACCATATCAGCACCGAGTTCCTCTGCAACCCGTACTGCATGTCCTACATGCCGTGGATCGGTTGGATTGATCCCGTTGCCCCGTGGGTATACCATTGCAAGCAGCGGGACACCCCAGCGGTTACAGTCTCGTACTACCATGCCGGCATCCTCGATCATTTTTGACTCCTGCTGGGCACCGAGGTTGATGTGGATTGAGACGGCATCGGCTCCGAGTGAGATTGCCTCTTCAACGGTGCAGGTGAGGACTTTGTCGTTTGGATCAGGGTTCATGCTTGTTCCGGTTGAGAGATGGATTATCAGTCCGATATCTCTTCCCTGTCTGCGATGTCCGGCTTTGACCAGTCCTTTGTGCAGGATGATCGCATTGGCACCCCCCTCTGATACTGCTGCAATGGTATCGCTCATTCTGAGTAATCCGTCGATCTGTCCGAGGGTCATGCCATGATCCATCGGGATAATAACTGATTTTCCCGTGTTCCGGTCCATGATCCGTTCCATCCGGATCTGTTTTCCAATCATGTTACACCCCATTGAGGATTTCTAACGCTTCCCTGGCACTTTTTCCTTCATGGACAATCAATGCACAAGCTTTCACAAACTGGGCAGGATCTGCATGCTGGAAAGCATTTCTTCCGATAGATATTCCTGCTGCTCCGCCTTCCATGGCTCCTTCGATGAGTTCCAGGGTCACCATATCATCGGTCTTGGATCCTCCTGCAACCACAACCGGTACCGGGCATCCGCGGGTGACTTCTCTGAATGTGTCTGGATCCCCGGTGTAGTTCGTCTTCACGATATCTACTCCGAGTTCGGCAGCAACACGGGCAGCAAGCCGGACATGTTCAACGGCATGCTCGTCTTTAATATTTTTTCCCCTCGGGTACATCATTGCAAGAAGAGGCATTCCCCATTCCATACATTCGATTGAAACTCTTCCAAGATCGGCAAGCATCTGGGATTCCGAATCTGCCCCGATGTTTACATGAATAGAAACCGCATCTGCTCCCATTTTGATGGCATTGGTGACAGAATTGACAAGCACTTTTTCATTCGGATCAGGTCCAATAGATGTTGAAGCGGAAAGGTGCAGGATCAGTCCGACATCGTGTCCCCGTTGCCGGTGTCCGTACAGTGATAGTCCAATATGGCCGAGCACTGCATTCGCCCCTCCCTCTGCTACCGCATTTACCGCATCAGGAAATTCTATCAGACCTTCGATGGGTCCTAGTGAAACACCGTGATCCATCGGGACTATGATAGTTTTTCTGGTATTGCGGTTCATGATCCGTTCAAGTCTAATCTCTTTACCTCTCATAATCGATCACCTGGATATGGTACTGGCGATCGCGCCTAGTACCAAAAATACCTAAAATAGCGAAAACCGCTAAACGGCCAAAAAGAATGATGTCTGATATCAGTAACCTGCTGAATACAAAGGGTACCATTGAGAACTGATAACATCGTAGAAAAGCAACCGGTTACTCCGCTCATACAGGGTCCCCTGGATCCTGATGATATCCGGCCGCTCTTCATTATCAGAACGTCGCTCAGGAGACTATAAAAATATATCGCCAATTCGTGACATGACATGGCATGTCACGCAAAAATTCTAAAAAATTTATCACGCCACGCATATCGATGAAAAAAATGAGGATTACTTTTTTACTTTTTTGATCTTAATGACATCACCCATGGTGGTTGTCATTCGTGACTGATGAATATCCAGTGATTCTGAAGAAGAGTCTTCAATCAACTTAATATCCAGTTCTTTCTCTATCTTTCTCCGTACATCTTCTTCGGGAATCAGCTCACCTTTCTCGATCTTCTTGATGAGGAGTTCCTTTTCCATCATTGCAAGTGCCAGATCCTTCTGAGACAGACCCAGTTTTAACCTGGCATTTCTGATACGCTCAGCATAATCCTCGACCAGATCTCCCCCTAGTTGATCAAAAAGATCGCGGGACCTACGTGCCTGCGGTACCTGAGCCTGAATATATCCGGATTGTTTTCCGGCAGGGGCGGCAGGTGATTTCGCAGCCCCTTGCAGTTCTGTTCCATATCTGGCGCAGTTACTGCAGACTGAGAGTTCGGCCCCTTCAATCCGAACTCTTTTCAAAGGGACTTTACTATCTGCCCCACACATTTCACACTGCATTTTTCGCAATCATCATATAGTCATTTTCCCCTATATATCTAATCAGACGGATGTCAGAGACTGGCCGCCAATCAGACGACCCGAAAACACCTGAGGAGTTGTATCGCTACCTCGTAGAGCGTGTTGCCGGGATGGAGTCGCAGAACCAGGAACTCAAGGAGCAGATTCGCCAATTAGAATCTGATAAACGGTATATTGAAACTCAAAAAATCAGATATGAGCGTGAAGTAAGAAAGCTCAAAAGCGAGATTGAGCACCTGAAGACTCCTCCCCTGATAGTAGGGACCATCACCGATGTAATTGATTCAGGCCGGGTGGTGGTGAGGTC
>NZ_JAJRBM010000182.1 GCF_028679455.1 Methanospirillum sp.
ATTTTCTCATTGAAGACCATAAAGATGATCCTGATCTTGTTGCATTTCTGACAGATATTTTTCAATCAGCTGAAAAAATAAAATCAATAATTGAATCCATAAATCTGGAGTTGGTTTCTGCCACAAAAGAACCTCAATGGCTTGATGTGTACCAACTCTTCCAACCTGCTGTGAAACAAGCAGAAGACCATGGTCTCGTAACCTGTATTGTAGATAATAATGTGGAAGTGTTCTCCTATTCGTATCTCAATAAAATTTTTGCCATTCTAACTGATAACACAATCAGGCATGGAGGAAAAGTCACTACAATCACCATGTCTGCTGAATGCACTGAAGATGGGCTTGCACTGATTTATGAGGATAATGGGATAGGTATTCCTACCAAAGACAAAGAGAAGATATTTCTTAAATATTTTGGAAAAAATACCGGAGAAGGGTTGTATTATGCACGCTCTTTATTATCTCTCCTCGGAATTACGATTCAAGAAACCGGACGACCTGGACGGGGGGTAAAATTTGAGTTAAAAATCCCTGCAAATTATTACCGCCAGATTGTATGATGCTTTTCAACCTTTACCCCGCCTTTTTGTATGATGAACTAAAAACCTGACTTATGGAGTTTACTCATGGCAGTGTATCCAGTTATCAGGAATTCTGAAATAAAATTCTGATATCTTCTTTCTCTGGTTCCATCACACTCTGCACTTCTCCCCCTGCATACTCGATCTCACGAAGAGTCGATCCCGGGAAAGGAAGTTCATATCTGACTGCAGCTCCCTTGGGGGTGAGGATCATTAGCATTCCTGTCTGATCCCTGGTAAGTGAGATCTGAAGAGCGGTTGTATCGGCCTTCACCAGATATTCAATAAGCGCAATAAACGCATCATAGAGCCGGAGCCTATCTGCCTGAATCAAAACGGATGTTTCGTCATTGAGTTCAATCTGGTAGTAAAGATGATGAGCATGGATACGGTGGGCAATTCTTCGGATTAATAATTGATTATATGCTGCTTCATCATCAACAGACTCGATCAGATCATCAATACTCACTTCCTGTTCACGATCTTCAGAAAACACCTCTTTGATAAGGGAAACCAGATCGACGGACTCATGATTTCCTTCAGGAATCGTACCCTGAACCGTTGTGAGGAAATCTGAAAAACTTCTGGTAATTCGGCGTATCAGTGAATTGTCCAGGAATTCACGAATCGAATCGGTCGGAATTTTCTGCAGGATCTTTTCAAAAACCTGAAGAGCCTTGAGCATGACTTCTGGTTTTACCTTCTTCCCGTCTTTGTATTCTGCATAAAACTGATTAAAATCAAGGAGAAGTTTATCGATGGACTCATGCTCCATAACTGATACAAGAGCCCGTGCTTCGGTCTCCATACCGAGTTCATCAAGATGATAACTGAGAGCCATCAACCGTCCTGCGATGATAGGAAAGAGCCGGTGTGCTTCTTCAATGATATCCAGTCCATGCCATACCGCGAGGTTCATCCGTTGCACGTTGAACTCTGCGATATCAGGCATCTGTACTATCTCAGCCTCCATCCTTGAGATCATCTCAGTTGCACCGGCGTAATCGATGATCCTCCCGTGTCCTGGACAGCATACCATCTCTTCTTTGAGCAGATGGTCCCTGATATTTCTGATCGATGTGAGTAGTTCCTCACGGTCCCATCCCGGACGTCCTGCGATTCCCATGTTCAGGGCAAACGGAATGTCTCCGACATGCAGGATAGAACCGATCCGAATGGTCAGACTGTCTCTGCTATGGCCAGGAGTAGACCAGAATTCGATATGGTCACCATCTGAAAGTTCCATGCTTTGACCATAGAAAACCCGGTTATCTAACGGTATCTGGAGCGATCGAAGGTAGATATTATCAGATTCTGGAATTGGAACAGATCTGAGTGTAGTTGCAGCCTTGTCTTCAGGAGTGAGCAGATGAAGTTCAACCCTGGCAACCGGCTGGGGAAGCCCTACAATATCAGCACCTGACCAGTATGTATCGGCTGCTTCCAACTGGTATGCCCCCCAGTCTTCAGCCGCAATGATGATTCTTCCAATCTTGCGGAGCTGGCGATCACTCAGCCCCAGGTACATATGATCCACATGGATATGCCCGGCAATCAGTAGAATGGGGTGGTCAGGTCCTGATACTGCATCTGACAAAACAAGCCGGATCTTTTCCATCTGATCCTGTACCGCACCTGGATCAATGACGAGCAGATGGGTACCGCTCCTGATAATATAGGTATTAGAACCGGTGATGGATGGTTTTCTGATAAATGGATAGATCAGTGCACTCCGGGTGCCGGGTATCGGTTGCCAGACCTCATTCTCGAGTTGAATCATATCGGGTGCTCCGGTATAGGATTGTCCGTAGGTATTCTTCGTGTACTACAATATATTCACAGCATTCCTTCTTAACGATCAGCAAGGTTGATCAACAGGATAATAGTGAAATAGCTATCCCTCCTTCTTTCTATAACGTATGAGTGAACTGCTCGAGGTCACAACCAGGACCATTGAGGGGGTTGCCATCGTTGATGTATCAGGACGCATGGATGCAGCTACATCCCGGGATGTAGAAGTCGCATTGACTACCCTGATCGACGGGGGCTCCCGAAAAATCGTCTTTAACGGAAAGAATCTCACCTATATCAGCAGTTCTGGTCTGCGAGTAGTACTTGCATCATTAAAACGGCTTCGTCAGGATGGCGGAGAGATGGCGCTTGCTGCTCTTCAGCCAGCCCCGCTTGAAGTTATCAGGATGACCGGATTTGACCGGATATTTACCATCTTTGATACTCCTGAGCTGGCAATCAGCAGTATCTCGTGCTGACCGGTGAATTACCGAACGATGCAAGCGCACAGAACAGACTGGAATTCTGCCAGGGAGACAGGGTAATATGGTCAATGGTGATTCTGCAGAGATAGTAGTCCCGGCGACGATCGATGCGATTGAGCAGGTGGCCATGTATCTGGAAGAGTTCCTTGAAAAAACCGAGGTTCCGATGATGGAAGCAACCCGGATTCAACTCGCAGTTGAGGAAGCGGTCACCAATGTTGTCATGCACGGGTATGACGATTCAGGAGGTGACGTCTTAATCAGATTGGAATCTTCACCGGCCCAGATAGCCATCACCATCATTGATGCCGGAGCTGCCTTTGATCCCACCACCATACCTCCACCAGATGTTACTGCAGATCTGGATCACCGGAAAATCGGCGGCCTGGGTGTTCATCTGATCAGGTCAGTGATGGATGAGGTCAGGTATGCACGGGAGCGGGATCAGAACAAACTGACCCTGATTAAAAATATTACTTCCGGGTAATGCGGGTTTGATAGCCTGATTGTTCGCTCAGATCATCAGCGTTCGCGTCTCTTCTGCGGGGCTTTAGTCCCGTCTGATCTGTTCTTCCCTAGGTCTGTTTCTGAACGCCGTTGTGAACTCCAGGTCCGAAGCGGTGCCCGATCACCAGAGGATCTGCTTGTTCCGATCTGCCCGGTGAATGATCTCCGTTCTCTTCGTTCGGGTCTGGTCCGCTCCCGTTGTTCTCTGCGATCTCCCTGCAGGTGTTCAATATCTGGTATCCTGGGGAGCGGAATACCCAGTTCTTTTGCCAGTTCACGCATCTTTGGAGGTGGGGATTTCCACCGCCACATTCCGCAGGTGACATATTCTTTGGGAAGACCCTGTTTGTCAGCCCATGCGATAAGAAACGCATCCCACCGATCAGCGAGTTCAGGATGGACGGTGCGAAGGATCTCATACTCTGCCTCCAGCATAGCAGGGCAGAGCCAGCACCCGATCCGCTCAATACCCATATCATAGAGCGGGTTATAGGGGATGTTACGCCACTGCAGGTAGAGGAAAACCTCAAAGGCACGCCAGGAACGTATTGGCGAACAGTTGGTTTGGTTCGGATTATGTGGGTTATTGCTGAGCAGGTCAAGTTCTGCCCGGTTGAATGATTCGTACCACCGGTTTCCCTGCACGGTCATCACCGGCCCGAGCGTGTCCATCCATCGTCGTACCGGTGCCATCTTCACAACCTTGCAGCACCACCGGTTATCTTTTCCCGGTGGTCCTATCTTTTCCACACCGGTCCAGAAGTCTCCGCCGTCAAGGGTTATCTGCACCTCCTGTTTGCTGATAAACTCGTAGGTCTCTGGAAACTCAAGATGGGTATCTACGAAGTATGCTTCTTCAACTCCTGCTTTCCTGGCAAGAGCGAGAGCGACGGTACTGTCCTTTCCGCCAGAGAACGAGATATTCACTCTGGGGAAATTTTTCATCTCCTGTTTGATGGATCTGACTGCTGCTCGTTCGAGATCCTTGAGCCGATCATAATTTCTCCGGATCACCTCGCCCCAGTCTGCCTCAGGATACTGCTGTTCCTGAATTTTGATCAGTTCTTTGACCCGGATAGAACCTGCGGTGAGCACTCCGGTTCCATACCGGTTTCC
>NZ_JAJRBM010000183.1 GCF_028679455.1 Methanospirillum sp.
AAATAATAACATAATACAGCAGTTCAGAAATGTTATCATCATAAAAAAAACATAAAATGATATCCCATAGCAGGTGCCAGGTCTTCTTTTTCCAAAGAATGGTTTTATAAGACAACTCTAATGACTCATCTTTAATGTGCCGATCCAATTCATTTTTTGTGAATAAGAAGGGATTAGACAATCCAGAAAGATCAGAAACAGAAGGATTAGTATTCTGATTAGTTAGTAAATTGGAGTCAGACGTAGTGTCCGGCTTGGGTGTGAAGGCGACGTCATAACCAACTAGACCACGGGCCCAAAAAGAAATGCATCGATCGAGAGTTCGGACAACGCGTCAAATTCGTTTCCGCATTTGGCACGTGCTCCGTTCGACGGCGCACACTTTGTCCTCTTACATATGGCTGAGAATTATTTAATTTTTCCGCTATTTTGAGTCTAAATTTGATATTTTGTGGCGCGGATATTGTGATTTGCAAAAAAACGCCCCTGCGTCCGTGCCACCTACCCCTAACCCCTCCCTCCAGGCCAAACCCCAGGAGGGAGGGGGAACCCGTTGCCATCGGGACGCCATTGGCTCGGCTCGCACCCCGTCGCTTCGCTCCTCCGCAAGCCGCCCGACTGCAAGCATATCCCGGACGGTTGAAACGGCAAGAAGAAATGATATGTGTGAGTATGTGTGTGTATGTTGCTCTATACAACTGAAGAGGTTGCCGAGATACTGAAACTCAAACCTGCTACAGTGAGGGGCTTAATCCGGGATAAGCGGTTAATCGCTATCAAAATTGGAACAGAATACCGGATAACCGAAGAAGATCTAACCGAATTTTTGAGACAGAATAGAACAGCATAGGCAGGGGACTCAGATGGAGGCTACCACACCTCTTATTGATCCCTGCCTGACTCAGCATTCACTGCTTGAAAATTTATAGTCTCTCGTGAGATTCAGACCATCCTCCTTATTGATACATTTTGATTCAATTCCCGGACCTGTTCCAGTTCGATATTTCCGGGTCTTGATTCCGTGCGGTTTACCTGAAAAAGTAGATTATTCCTCTTACGTTTCACTATGACCACGACGTCAAAAACAAGGGGGATAAATCCCCCGCCTCCTCACCGTTCCCACTTCCCCGGCGTTTTTCGGTCGTGAGTACGAAAGATCAACGCTCTCGGGCGCCTGCCCTCGTTTGTTGTGGGGGAAGAATCCCCCAAACCCCCTCTTAGTATGATAGGGAAACCCGTTGAAACGCTACTGTAGGGGGAACGCCTGACCCGTCAGACGGGAAAGGGAGCAGAGCGACCGACCGGCAGATGGAGTCAGGTTTTCCCCCGGTAATCTCGGGGAGTCAAAGAGTCGAAGGCCCGGTTCTGTTACCTGGGATACAATAACCAGCCTGGTGCAGTGATTCAAGGAAAATATATCATTCTGGTTCCAGGTGTGTAATTTACGGTTCGGGGAAAAGTACAGGGTAGCCCCGCGGAGCGGGGCCGAAAAAATTTGCAGTGGAAATCGGAGTAATTCTTATGCAATGGTTTATGTATGTATGCATCTGTTTGTGTTATTTGCGAATCATCCGGTTTACTGCCTGGTAGTGGTCACATTCTAAGCATCTTATAAGATGGTAGAGGAGAGGGCAGAGCCTCCCGGTATGGGGACACCGACGAGTGGGATCAGGCTTCATCCGGCACCGGCTCCCCTGTCTTGTTCACCTCAATAAACCGGTTAAGATCAGCCTCATCGATCCGATACTCGGATGAGATCCGAACCGCCCGAAGTTGGCCTGACTTGATGAGTGTCCTGATTGTTCCCCGGGACACTGCCAGGATAGAGGCTGCATCTGCGGTGGTGATCAGAGGCATTCTGATATCTCCTGTTCTGTTTCGTCATCTAATAAAAAGATTAAGAAATCCTCCTCATCATCGAGTGATTCGATAAATTCACTCAGATTCCAGAGGCATTCATATTCATTGAACCAGTGATCACGACAAGCCGGGCATGTGCAATATGGCATTTACTCATCTCCCGGTAACATCAACGTGATAACCGGTTCTCCATCATCACCCGGACCACAAACCGCCACGACCTTGACGGTTTCAGATCGTGTCCGTGTCTTGCCGGTTTTTACCTGGAAGATGACTCCATATGTTATCCGGTCTGATGATCCGTTCTGCCTTCTTACAACTTGACTGAACATCCATACCAGATCCCAGAGCCGACCATTCACCGATTGTCCTGGCATTGAATCCAGATTATCGGGCTCGATGTATCCCCAGAGATGATCGCTGATTGCAACCGGCCACCTGATCCCTGCTTCCTTGCAGATCCTCGGATCTGCTTCGATCAGAACACCATCCCGGAGAGCATCAGTACGGCTGTAACAGGAGATCGGATCCCCAAAGACCTCGGTGTTCATGCAACCGCTCCCCCTTTTGGACATTCGTGCATGTTGCTCGGGGATCTGTTTGTTATATGGCAGATCCGCACTCGTTTTCGTCCCTGGGTTTCATATCCAATATACCGGCATCCCCGGACATGGCACTGATGAGATGATAGTCTCATCATGGCACCTCGACTATTGGCTGGCGGGTGAGGATCTCGTTCTGGATCCTGAGATCCTTTGTAGATCCCGGTTTGGATCCGTTCTCCACCTGATACGAGGTCAGTACGAAGGTCTCCCAAGTCTCCTGGATCTGGTCGAGATCGTTAGCTTCTCCCTGGATCTCAACGGTTACGTCATTGATCACAGTGGAAAGGGTGAGGAGAATCATTCTGATTCATCTCCTAATACCCGCTTGGACCACTGATTTATGAGATCCTGCTCGATACTGCCGTACATTGCGCAACGCTTCAGGCAGTCACGAAGTGACTGTATGGCTTCTTCGGAGGTATCGGCACAGACGTCCAACCGGAGAGATTCGTAGTTCCCGAGGTTGATGGTCCCCCCGATGGTTACAGACTGGATCATGGTTACCATCCTCCGATGTCGGGATCATCATGACCGGCATCAGGATCAGGCTGGCACCTGATGACCTCCTCTGCATCTTCCATCTCTTCCTGGATCCCTTCGAGATCTGCGATGAGATCCCGGAGGTTGGTTATCGTCTCCTCTACCTGTCCGGAGTCTTCAACGTCGGTGAAATACTCTGCTGCGAATTCATTGACCGTTTTAGAGAATTCCTTCCTCAACCGGGTGATATCTTCTGCGGCATCATCCGGATGTGGTTTGTATTCTGGCTGGTCGAGCCATTGGGATTCAGCCCTGTAAAATCCCGATGGAAGATCATTCATGCCAGCACCGCCGTGATTGCTGCGGTGAGACGGTCTGCTGCGATGTAGTTTAG
>NZ_JAJRBM010000184.1 GCF_028679455.1 Methanospirillum sp.
CGAGGGAAAAGACTATGTTCTGTTATCAATGTGAAGAGACTGCCCGGGGAACCGGTTGTACCGTAAAAGGTGTCTGTGGAAAAGAAGATCATACTGCCGGAGTTCAGGATGTACTGCTGTATCTTTGCAAAGGGATATCCACACGAAACCTTGCAGCAGTGTCGAAAGGAGGCGGGAACAAAGACGCAGGGGCTTTCATAACTGAAGCTCTCTTCGCAACTCTGACCAACACCAACTTTGATGACCAGCGGCTGAAAGGAATGATCACTACAGCCGTCTCAATCAGGGATGCCCTTCCGAAATCCGGGGCGACTGAACCTGATGCCTGCACTTGGACTCCGAAGAGTGATGCTGACATTGAGGCTAAAGCAAAGGAGATAGCCGAGCAGGCAAACGTCAATGATGATGTTCATTCATTACGGGCCATGCTGCTCTTTGGTCTGAAAGGACTTGCTGCGTACTATCACCATGCAGAGATGCTCGGATATACTGATAACGAGATCACGAACTTCATGCAGAAAGGGCTGGCGTCTACGCTTCAGGATCTCCCTGCGGATCAGATGACTGCACTGGTCCTTGAATGTGGATCAGTCGGGGTTAAGGTCCTTGCCCTGCTCGATACTGCGAACACGAAGACGTATGGCAGCCCAGAGATCACTTCGGTAAAAACCACCGTCGGCACAAAACCCGGAATTCTTATCACCGGTCACGACCTTCGCGACCTCGAACAACTCCTGGAACAGTCTAAAGACAGCGGTGTTGACATCTACACTCATGGAGAGATGCTCCCTGCCAACGCATACCCGGCTCTTAAGAAATACACGCATCTGGTCGGGAACTACGGCTCTTCCTGGTGGCATCAGAAGGAAGAGTTCGAGAAGTTCAACGGACCGATCGTGGTCACCACAAACTGTATCGTCCCCCCTAAGGACTCATACAAAGACAAGATCTATACCACCGGCCCGGCAGGATATCCGGGAGTCAAGTACATTGCAAAAAAACCTGATGGGACAAAGGATTTTTCCAGTGTTATTGAGCATGCAAAAAAATGCCAGCCCCCACAGGAACCCGGTACCAACGGTCGTGATCTGATCACCGGGTGTGCTCATGACGCAGTCCTGGCACTGGCAGGAACGGTTGTTGAGGCCGTAAAGAAAGGCGATATCAAACGGTTCGTGGTCATGGCCGGATGTGACGGCCGGCAGAGTGAGCGACAGTATTATACCGATTTCGCACAGGCACTCCCGAAAGACACAGTCATTCTGACCGCCGGATGTGCCAAGTACCGGTACAACTCCCTGGACCTTGGGACCATTGGAGGAATTCCCCGGGTCATTGATGCCGGTCAGTGTAATGACTGCTACTCGCTGGTCGTAATAGCTCAGGCACTTGCACAGGCATTTGGTGTCGGTATCAACGAACTTCCGGTCTCGTACAACATCGCCTGGTACGAACAGAAGGCCTGCCTTGTGCTGTATGCTCTGCTCTCGCTCGGTGTGAAGAACATCACTCTCGGCCCGAAACTTCCGGGATTCGTCTCTCCCGGAGTGCTTAAAGTCCTGGTTGACAACTTCAATCTCGGGAAAAACAGCACGGTCGAAGAGGATATGAAGCGGATGGTTCCCTCCTGAATACCAATCGCAACAGTATCCGTATCCATACCTATCCCAATCATCCGGAACCGTGGGAATCCCCGGCTCCGGTTATCTTCTTACCATTCCGGTCTTGTAGCAATCTCGCGTGATCGATAATGATACAACCCGGTATGCAGGTGAGAAGGGATATCAGCGCTGAGGTTCAGTAATTTCATAAAGACACGGGTGATGCAGAATGGAATACAATCACGATACCCAGGAAAATTCAGAAGCCCCCGGAAAAAAACGTCAGGAACTCCGGGCAAAAGTGCTCACACTCAAAGATCTGGTAGAGTACCAGGATGGCACGGTTGCAAGCCGGATGATTGTAAACACCAAAGCCGGTTCCATCACCCTCTTCTCTTTTGATGAAGATGAAGGGCTTTCAGAACATACAGCCCCGTTTGATGCCGTGGTAACCATCCTGGACGGGGAGTGTGAGGTCTGGATCCAGGGAGTAACCCACCAGATGAAGGAAGGAGATACCATCATCTTCCCGGCAGGTGTTCCTCATGCCCTGAGTGCAGTGACCCGGTTCAAGATGTCGCTGACCATGATCCGGGAGAAGGAACCATGAGTAATGAGAAAGATGGAGTGTACTGTAAAGTCTGCGGAGGTATCATCCCGCAGGATACTACGGTTGGATCTATAGAAGTAAACGGAAAACCGACCGGGATTAACCAACTTGAATGGATCCTCGATGAAGTCTCTGCTATGCATCTCCAAAGTGACGGGGATCTGAAAAAAGAACTCATCAGTAGAGCGAAGGTTCTCAATTATATCCCGACAAAGATTACGGAACAGTATGCAGATGCTCTACTCCGTGTGTACAAAGAACGATTATCAAAAAAGGAGTGACAACCATGGACTCGTATGAATGTTCTATCTGTGGATATGTGTATGATCCTGCCAAGGGTGATGAAGCAAACGGAATAGCACCGGGAACAGCATTTGAGGATATCCCTGATGACTGGGTCTGTCCCGTCTGTCAGGAAGGGAAAGAAGTATTCGAGATCGTGTGACCGTGCAGCTCAATTTTCAGATTATCTCTTTTTGAGGATTCAGAAGGAGAGATGATATGATATCAGCAATTATGTCCGATATGATCCGATATTTCCAGGATGATGTGAAACGGATCAATCATGCACTCAAGGTATACTGTTTTGCCTCATTGATAGCACAGGAATCCAATGCTGATGCCAGGAACCATCAGATTATCAGTATTACTGCACTATTGCATGATATCGGCATTAAAGAAGCTGAACGGAAGTATCAGTCATCATCAGGGAAGTATCAGGAGGAGGAAGGACCTCCGATAGCCAGGGAGATGTTAATGTCGTATGATCTGGATGAAGCGGTACTGGATCGGATCTGTTTCATCATCGGGAATCATCATTCCTACTCAAAAATCGATAATACAGATTTTCAGATCCTGGTCGAGGCTGATTTTCTCGTCAATATCTATGAAGACTCTATGAGCAGGGAATCAGTACAAAATATCAGAGAGAAAATATTCAGAACCAGTCAGGGAATCAGGTTGCTTGATGAGATGTATCTGAATTAATAGCAGTTCCATGAGTCTGTATGCTGATCAAAAGTCAGGTGAAGAATTGATTACGCATACGATCTTCGAACGGGTGATCTCAAAACTGATGAACACTCCTATCTACTCATGCTGACTCGAGACCATTTATATGATCACGGCCAATGAGTGAGTATGCACCATACTGGTTCTATTATAAGTGTACTGTTACTACTCGCGGTCGCCATAGTTTTTGTCAATGGTGAGATCATACCAAATGCATCCGAATTTGACAAGCGTCTGATAGCAGATAGCACCATCAATACATCCACATTTGATGCTGACCTTGTGGCTCACAGTGCAATCAACACATCCGAATTTGATAACAACATCATTAACGGTAGTGAAATAAACACTTCAGCATTTGATGCTGATCTTGTTGCTCACAGTGAGATCAACACAACGGAATTTGATAACAACATCATTAACGGTAGTGAAATAAACACTTCAGCATTTGATGCTGACCTTGTGGCTCACAGTGCAATTAACACCTCAGAAATTGATAATAACATCATCAACGGCAGTGAAACCAATACTTCAGCAGTAGCAACGAATTCATCCTGAATATAATGTTGTCAGGAATTCAGGGATAGTATC
>NZ_JAJRBM010000185.1 GCF_028679455.1 Methanospirillum sp.
CATCAGGTCAGTTTCAAAACGAGAAGGATCTTTTCGCCAGTTTCAAACTCCAATGATCAAAAAGGATGGATCAGTTGTCAGGGTTGAAACCAGCGGCTCCCCGGTTTACAACACCGATGGGAATATCATCGGATATCGGGGCACCTATACTGATATTACCGAACGAACACAGATGGAACGGGCACTTCTGGAGAGCAGGAATTATAACAGGTTCCTCTTTGATGACTCACCGGTCCCCCTGGTGTTAATAGATGCAGACCAGATGATTTATCTTGATTTTAATAAGGCTGCCTTGAATTTTTATGGATATTCGTCTGATGAACTGGTTGGAAAGAAAGTCGGCATCCTGTCAACCCCTTCGGGATCCGAATCTGAAAAAATGCTGGAGCATATTCAAAGATGCCTGAACGAAGGAAGAGATTCGTACGAAGCCAGGTATCAGAAGCCAAATACCGAGATCTGGTACGGGCTCGTATCATTGGTACGGTTTGAACATGGAGAAAAGAACCGGATCCTCTTCAGTCTTCAGGATCCTATCAGAGGGGTAGATACCATGTGTGAGTCTCCCAAGGGATATCCTGAGGAGAGATAAAAACCGGGTAACCATACCTAATTCATCAAATATAATCTTCGAGTACAGAAAAGTGTGGACAAGGAGTTATAAACAGTGAACCGGGGTGGCATTTCAACCCACCCACCACTAATCACCATTTTGTGAGTCTGTTTCGCCAGATTTATATTCATACTCACATCAATATTTACTCTGCACTGTGGTCAGGGTGGCAGGTCCACACAGACTATTCGGGTAGTCTGGAATTGAAGACCTGATCGCAAGGCAGGGATTATTACACCGGCTATGCCGGTTCCTGAAATAGTGGTTTCTTTCACCGTTTGAACTCGGGTGAAATATGAGTGAAAATACAGAAGTCATGAAATATGTACCGACAACCTGCCCATACTGTGGTGTAGGATGCGGTCTTAATCTGGTCGTTAACGACGGGAAGGTCGTTGGTGTCGAGGCATACCAGCGTACCCCAGTGAACGAAGGAAAACTGTGTCCAAAAGGCATGACCTGCTGGGAACACGTGCACAACCCTGACCGGCTCACCACCCCGCTGATCAAGAAGGACGGAAAGCATGTTCCCGCAACCTGGGACGAAGCCCTTGACCTGGTTGCCAAGAAGTTGAAAGAGGTCAGTGACAAGCACGGCCCACGTGGTCTCGGATTCCATACCTCATGCAGAACGGTGAATGAGGACTGTTATATCTTCCAGAAGTTTGCCCGGTGTGCATTCAAGACAAACAACGTCGATAACTGTGCCCGTATCTGCCACGGACCTTCTGTTGCCGGTCTCTCACTCTCCTTCGGTTCCGGAGCCGCAACCAACGGTTTTAGAGATGTCCTGAACTCTGACCTCATCCTGATGTGGGGATCCAACGCAATGGAAGCACACCCCCTCGCAGGACGCCGGGTTGCAGAGGCAAAAAAGAAGGGCATTCCAATCATCGTGGTTGACCCACGTAAGAGCATGACTGCCCGGATCGCTGATACCTGGGTACGGTTTAATCCCTCTACTCACATTGCCCTGATCAACTCGATGATGTACTGGATCATCAAGGAAGGCAAGTACGACAAAAAATTCGTTGAAGAGCGGACCGAACACTTCGATGATCTCAAGAAGACTGTCGAGAACTACGCTGACTGCGAGGCAATTCACGGTGTTCCACTCGAAACAGTCAAAGATCTTGCATTCAGATACGCAGATGTCAAGAACGCGGTAATCATCTACTGTCTTGGTATCACTGAACTCACCACCGGTACTGACAACGTCAGATCCCTCGGAAACCTCGCGATGCTCTGTGGTAACATCGGACGCGAAGGTGTCGGTGTCAACCCACTCCGTGGACAGAACAACGTTCAGGGTGCTTGTGATATGGGTGCATACCCGAACGTTTACTCCGGGTACCAGAAGTGTGAAGTTCCGGAGAACCGTGCAAAGATGGAGAAGGCCTGGGGCGTTACTGACCTGCCAGACTGGTACGGTGTTACCCTCACCGAACAGATCAACCAGTGCGGAGAAGAGATCAAAGCATTATACATGCTTGGTATCAACCCGGCGGTCACCTATCCTGACTCAAACCATGTGAAACGCCAACTCGAGAAACTTGACTTCCTTGTGGTTCAGGATATCTTCTTCACCGAGACCTGTCAGTATGCTGATGTCATCTTGCCAGGAGCCTGTTTTGCAGAGAAGGATGGAACATTCACCAGTGCAGAACGCCGTGTCAACCGTGTCCGCAAGGCAGTGAACCCACCAGGCGAGGCAAAGGAAGATATCTGGATCATTGCAGAACTGGCAAAGCGGTTTGGTCTGAAGACCTTTGATCTCCCAACCGGAAAGGACGTCTGGGACGACATGCGGGCAGTAACTCCCTCCATGTTCGGCTGTCTCTATGAGCGGATGGAAAAGCCAGAATCTGTTATCTGGCCCTGTCCAACCCCAGAGCACCCGGGAACCCCGATCCTGCACCGCGAGAAGTTTGCAACCGCCAACGGAAAGGGTCAGTTCTTTGGTCTTGAATACCGGCCACCAGCAGAAGTCGCTGATGCTGAGTATCCATTCACCCTCATGACCGGACGGCTCATCTTCCACTACCACTCCCGGACCCAGACCGGACGTAGTGACATGCACCGTGAAGTCCCAAGATCGTACGCACAGATCAATGTTGAGGATGGACAGCGCCTGAAGATCAAGGACGGGGAACTTGTCAAGTTGAAGAGTCGTCGTGGCGAGACTGAGACGATTGCCCGGTTAACCGACGATGTTGCACCCGGCGTGGTCTATATGACTATGCACTTTGCAGATGGTGTCAACAACCTGACCAACACGGCACTCGACCCACTCTCCAAGATGCCTGAACTCAAGCACTGCGCAATATCTATCGAAAAACTCGGAGGTAACTAAGATGGTAGCAAAAGGCGATATGCTCTACGCATGGGCAAAGGACTCCGAGGTCCAGAAGAAAGGTGAATGTGGAGGAGCCGTCACCGCACTCCTGAAACATGCACTTGAGACCAAGATGGTTGATGCAGTGATTGCTATCCAGAAGGGTAAGGATCTCTACGATGCAGTTCCTACGGTCATCTCCAACCCGGAGGATGTCATCAAGTCTGCAGGTTCCCTGCACTGCGGTACCCTGCTCATCCCCAAGCTGATCAAAAAGTACCTGAACGGGGCAAAGGACAAGAAGTACGCAGTCACCTGTAAGGGCTGCGACGCCATGGCATTCTACGAGCTTGCCAAGCGGAACCAGATCAACCTTGACAACATCATCATGATCGGTGTCAACTGTGGAGGTTCAGTCAGCCCGGTTGCAGCACGGAGAATGATCACCGAGAAGTTCGAGGTTGACCCTGATACCGTCCACAAGGAAGAGATCGACAAGGGTCAGTTCATCATTGAGTTCGAAGGTGGCCACAAAGGCATCAAGATCGATGAACTCGAGGAAGAAGGCTACGGACGCAGATCCAACTGCCAGCGCTGCAAGATGAAAGTTCCCCGCCAGGCTGATATTGCAGCAGGAAACTGGGGAGTCATCGGAGACAAGGCAGGAAAGGCAACATTCCTTGAAGTCTGCTCTGAAAAGGGTGCAAACCTGATTGAGAGTGCCAAGTCAAAGGGTGCTCTTGAGACCGAAGCTGCAAACCCGAAGGGTATTGAGATCAGGGGCAAAGTCGAGAACGCAATGTTCAAGCTCGGCGACTCCTGCAGAAAACGCGACTTCGAGGGACTCGGCACCGGCAAGGACCGGCTGAAGCTGATCATGACCGAATCAGCAAAGTGTGTCAAGTGTTACGCCTGTGTGGATAACTGCCCGATATGTTACTGTATCGAGTGTTCCACCAAGAAGCCATGGTACATTGCACCCGGTGTGCTGCCAACCAGCTTTATGTTCCACCTGATCCGGTTCGCTCACGTATCAGACTCCTGTGTGAACTGTGGTCAGTGCGAAGAACTCTGCCCAATGGAGATTCCAAACGCATTGTTCATGCACTCACAGCAGACCGAGATCGAGAAGATGTTCGGCCATGTTCCCGGACGCGACATGTCCCCGCCAATCCATGCACTCGCAGAGGAGAAGGCAGAGCGTGCACGTCTTGAGGCAACCGGCACTGACTCTATCTACACAAACATCTTCGAGGAGTAAACACTCCCGGTGCCAGGAACGACACATACTCATCGCAACTCCATCGGGAGAAGAATTTTCCTTCTCCCATGCTGGAGCCTGAACAAGCTTTTTTGTCATGTCACCCGGCACTACTTCACATCACCTTTGGATCTGATGCAATAACCTGAAAATAGTTCAGATACCCGGAACCGATGCCTGATACCGCCAAATCTCGGTTATAAGGAGTTTGTTCTGGTGAAAAAAAGATCAGAGAAGATCATAGTACCGCAGGCTTCCGCAACCGGCACAGTGATCACCTTCAATTAAATATTCAGGGATCGCTTCACCACAGGTTTTACAGACTGCAGACCGCCATTTTTCTTTCTGTTTGACTGGAACCTTAACCTTCTGAACCGAGAGGATAGAACGTTTTGACTTCAGGATCTCATCCTGAAGTGCTTTCGCCATCGTCTTTTTGGAAAACTCAGGGCTGTTTGCAAACCATTTCTCCAGGGTTGGCCAGGCAGCCAGTTTGACTGGATCCATGAAAACCCTGACTCCTTCTGCCGAATCACCCAGAGTCGGGCGGTTCATTGTGATCGCAAACCTTCCAATGGGTACAATCTTCAGACGGTTGTTGCCTATCGTACAGTGAGCAATGATCTGAAGGGGATCAGGAGCACACTTCTGGGTTTCACAGACTGCGAATACTTTTTCACCAGGTTTTGCTTCGATCAGTTCGAGTGCATAATCCACCATACCAATAGCGATCAGCATCCCCGGTGCCGGGTAGGTATGAAACGGAATGCAATTCCGGTAATAATCCTGAAACCTGGGATCATACCCGAGTTCGGTGAGTTTTGCCAGAAGTTCATCCTGCGTATACTCATCATGATCCATGTATAGGTAATGGAAAATTGAGGCCTAAAGTGTTTGGTAAGTGGATTGGGTACAGGTACCAGTCGTCAGAACAACAGAAAGTATGCTCACATGAACCAACCCATTCAGAAACCCTGGATAATGCAGTTTAACTCTTCTTTACGAAGAAGGATTTGTCAGCCCCACACCGGGGACATATCCATGAAGGATCAATTTTTTCAAACGGGGTATTTTTTGGAATGTCATGAGCAACATCTCCAAATGCTTCGTTGTAGATGTACCCGCATTTTGTACAGATCCATTCGGCCATAAGCATTGATGGATCGGCATACTACATAGTCTATATCAACACCAGAACAATTTCAATTTCTGTATACTAAAAAAACTAGACTCATTGCATAATTAACCGATTGTAATTCGAAAGGGAATTGCACATCAGAAAAACATATGAAGAATCTCAGCTGATATCTAGCAGTGAAGAAAGTAGCTTCATCATCAAATCCGGATATGGATGTCTATCGGTGTAGTCCCTGCCGGTATTACTATTATCCGGAACTCGGTGATCCTACCCAGAATATCCCCCCGGGAACACCATTCACTGCGTTACCTGATACCTGGCGGTGTCCCCCCTGCAAAGAACCCAAGTCAGCATTTGTGAAGGTCGAACGGCCGGCAAACCGAAGTCTGGAACAATAAGGCTCTTACGGGTAATTTTTCTGAAACCACAAACAGAAAGTAATTACAACACTGAAGCATCTCTCCACGATCAATTAAACAAGTGTTTTTGACAATGTAGGGGAGAATAAATATTTTTAGTTAAAGGAGTCCCTTAATTGAGCATATATCTGCAAGTGAATGCAACTAGTCTTCCTTCATGCCTATTCCGTGGATCATGCAATCGATGGACACCTCCCGGGTTGATTATCGGGTGATCCCGACATCAGAGGGTATTACTTCTGATTATCCTCTTCCTGAACACAGCACGGTACCCATCGAAGAAGCGATCCGTATTGTCCAGAATATAGCCCATAAAACGGGAACCGAGACAATATCAGTTGATGACGCAGAGGGGCGGACACTCAGCGAAACCATCTATGCTCTGGCTGATATGCCGGGATTTGATCGCTCTTCAGTGAACGGTTTTGCCCTAATAACCGCGGATACATCAGATGCTTCAGCGATGAATCCCTGCAAACTCACCCTTGCCGGGAGCGTGGAGAAAGAGGTAACCCACATTGATCAGATCAACCGGGGTCAGGCCATTTCCATCCTGACCGGAGGAATACTTCCGGAGGGTGCTGATGCAGTAGTGGGGACTGAAGATTGCACCATTCGGGAAGGGCAGATTGTTATCAGCCGGAAGATCTGGAAAAACAGCAATATCATCAGGAAAGATGAGGATTTTAAAACCGGTGAACCACTGTATCCCAACGGATGGGTTCTCAGGCCTCAGGACATCGCAGTCCTGGCATCGGTCGGGCGGATACGGGTTAAAGTCAGGAGAAAACCGGTCATCGGCATCATCTCCACCGGGCGTGAACTCGTGCCCGCTGAATCAATCCCAAAATCCGGGGAAGTCAGAGAGGTCAATTCATATCTTATCACAGCGTTTTGCAAACGACAGGATGCAATTCCGGTCAGATACGGTATCATCAGAGATGATGCAGAAGAACTTACCACCCTGATAAATCAGGCTTCCCAGGAGTGTGACGCTATCATCGTGAGCGGGGGAAGTTCACGAGATGAATATGATGTCACTGCACAGGTGATTCATACCCTGGGAGAGGTATACACCGAAGGTATCTCGTTTGCCCCTGACAAACGGACAACAATCGGCAGAATCGGGTCAATCCTTGTTATCGGACTGCCCGGACATCCATCTGCAACCTTTATGGTCCTCTCACTAGTTGTCATTCACCTGATACAGGCGATGAAGGGATCATCCAGACAGAAGGTATATGTAAGGAAGGCTGTGCTTGCGGATCACCTTCATGCAAGCAGTGACAGTGACCGTTATATCAGAGTAACCATCACCGATGACGTGGCAACACCGCTCTTTGGCAAAGCCGGACTTATCAATATGCTCTCCCAGAGTGACGGTATTGTCCGGATTCCCGCAGGCAGCAGGGGATATCGTGCAGGTGACCGGGTTGAAGTAATGATCTGGTAAGGAACTGATTAAATCCCCACAAGTAAAAAAATAGGTATGTGCAATAAACTCGGGTACAGCCATTTGACAATAATTTCCCAATCTTGTTGGACCCGGTTTGCTCTGATCATCTCTTCTCCAAAGGCGGCGATGCCCCGGAATATCCATGTCTGAAGAACATTCTTCAAAGTCGGACTCTTCAGGGTACTATTTTGATGTGGTCCCTATTGAGGAGGCTGTCAGCATTGTCAGAAGTATCACGCACCAGACCGGCACTGAAA
>NZ_JAJRBM010000186.1 GCF_028679455.1 Methanospirillum sp.
GAACAGGCTCTCGAACCATATAACCAGTCACTGACCTATAATCCAAAGAATGCTGATACCTGGATCAATTATGGAAAGAGTCTCTGGGTACTAGGCATGTACCAGAAGTCACTTGATGCATACAATACTGCACTATCCCTGCGACCAAACGATCCGGCTGCTCTTGAGGGAAAAAATACGGTATCCGGCCTAATTTCACGGTACCAGAAAGCAGTGGCTCAAAGTCCCTGATCCCTATGAATCATCAGATTGATTCTATCAGGAATTATGTCAGCACTACACTCGGGATGAATGGTGCCCACGGGCTTGACCATACCCTGCGGGTCACCGATCTCTGTACACAGATCGGAAGAAGAGAAGGAGCAGATATGGAGATTCTCATCGCTGCTGCACTTTTGCATGATATTGCCAGACCAGTTGAAGAAGAGTTGGGAATCCCGCATGAAGAAGAAGGGTCACGGATGGCTGAGGGCCTGCTCCGTTCACTCGGATACCCGGAGTCAATGATTTCAGGAGTGAGTCACGCCATCCTGACCCACCGGTACCGGACTTCCCGGATTCCCGAAACATTAGAAGCAAAGATTCTTTCAGATGCCGATAAACTGGACGCTATGGGAGCAGTGGGGATAGCTCGTGCATTCATGACCGCAGGAGAGTGGAACGGCGATATGCAGGATGCACTGGATCATATCAGAGATAAACTGCTGAATCTGAAGGCCCTGATGTATACTGCAGGTGGACAGGAGATTGCCAGAGAGAGGCATCAATATCTCGAGAAATTCCGTGATGCCCTTTGTAAAGAGTTGAACTCAACCGTCTGAAAAAAAGGTTAGACGGATACCGGAACTGCATCCATCATGATGATCACTTCATGTCCTTCTTCAACGAAGGATCCCCAGATTCCCCAGGTATCATCCACTTTTTCTGCATATCCCGGCATCAGGCTGGTTGATCTGGTTGATCCCCCGATAGTGGGAACCCAGACATACCCTCCCCCATATTCTGCAACCGCGGTAAAGAGGCGGGTCGGGCTTACCCCATTCTGATCCACATCCCCGGTACTTGCATAATCGAAGGGATGAAGGAGAACACCGGTTGGAGAAGTATATCGATCATTCTCAATTTCTGCTTCAGCATCCTCCCGGGTCAGATCTCTGGCATGAACTGCTGCTGAATGGACCTGCTCCTGCATCTTCAGATGATCAGCAGGCAGAAGCGGGGGTGCAATATCAGGCACCGGGATCGCGGTAAGAATGAGCGTACCGCTGATTGCAGGTCTGACATACACCAGTGAGACCTTACCGTCAATGGTCAGGTTTGTGGTATACATCAATCCTCCCCCGGTTGCTGCCAGCGATTGGATCAAAAATCCTGGTGTTACACTCCCGGGAACCGGTTCAGAGAGGTTGATCCCGACGAGAGACGGATGCATTCCGTCAGCAAGGATGGTACCGTTTAGATCAAGCGCAAGCACATAGGAGGTATCACGGGTAAACCCGCTGGTCGGACTGTTGAAATCGACAAGTGCCTGACTTCTTCCATGAGCAGTGAAGTATCCGGCTGCATCATCAGAAAGGGTGATCAATCCGGGGGAGAGGTTCGGAGCCTGATAGGGGGTCATCGTCACCGAGATCTGACTCGTCTTTCCTTCCTGCACAAAGACTGTGGCCGGAACCGGTTCATACCCAGGATAGGTGAGTATGAGGGAGTGGGCCCCACTGGCAAGGTTCAACAGACTCATCGGAGTTTTTCCCTGCGGTCGTGAATCAAGGACAACCGATGCCCCTGACGGTGTTGATTCAACAGAGATGGAACCCATGTTTGTCACCGTTCCTTTCTGCTGGAGTGTGGCATAGATTGAGGTTTCACGTCCGGGCCCTACATCAACAATCCCTATCCATGACATGAAACCTGGAATCGAGACTCTGACATTGTAACTATCAGGCCGGAGGCCATGTATCCGTACCGGTGTAATGCCCCTGGCTGTACCATCCAGCGTTACGATCCCACCACTCGGAAATGATCTGATAGATAATGTTCCGGTCTGAGGAATCCACCGGGGCAGAACAACCTGAACTGCGGTGTCTTTACCTGCAGTGATATCTACCGGCCTGGTAACCGTCATGAACCCGGGTTTTACCAGTTGCATCGTGTACGAACCCACCGGGACAGCATTGAAATGTGCGGGGGTGGTGCCGTAAACGATACCATTCAGGAGAACGATCACTCCATGAGGATAGGTATCCACGGAAAGTGAACCGGTGGTAGTGACCGGGCTTAAGACGGCTGATACTGCCGATTCTGCTCCTGATGCCACCGTGATGGAAGTTGAGTACGGCGTGTATCCGTCCTTGCTTACGGTAACGGTATGCGATCCGGGGGTGACCTGCGAATAGGTATAGGGAGTGGTTTGAATCGAAGCCCCGTCAAGTGCAACGGTCGCTCCGGAAGGGGTCGAAGTAACTGATATTGACCCATTCCCGGGAAGAGCCTGCAGAGTCGCGGAGATGGTCTCAGTAGATCCTGCAGTTGGATTATGATCAACGGTTGATGCCCACTCCTGATATCCACTCAGCTGCATACTAACCGAATGGGGCGTCGGGCTCCCCTCGTCTACCGCGACGGTAATCGGAGTAGTTCCAATCCCGGACCCGTCAAAGGAGACGGTTGCCCCGGTCGGTGATGAGATGAAACTAAAGTTCCCAGAGACTGCTAACGTATCCAGGGATGTCAGAACAGATGGGACCAGAGCCTGTGTAACACCCGGAATCTCGGTTTTACTCACGTTAGGATCCAGGGTTGGTTCTATCGTGGGTTGTACGGCATCAACTTCAGTAGGTGTTGCGGTTATCAATCCGGTAGGTGATTCGGTGATATTGGCGGTGGGAACAGAGATCGGTTCCACGATTGGTATACCAGTGGTAACTGGTGCTATGATCACCGTCGGAGTTGCGGTTACCTGAACGGTGGACTCAACCGATTGCACTGCAGTCGGAGTAGTTGGGGGAGAAGTTGTCGTAGCTGTTGGAGTTGAAGTTGGAGTTGTTTCTGCAGTCAGATTGGAGATCACCGTAGCAGCGGGTACTGGTATGATGATCTCAGTTGGAATAGATGTTGCCTGCAGGATGTGCTCAACCGTCGGCACACCGGTCGGAACAGTCGGGGTAGAAATTTCTTCTGCAGCAACTTGTACAGGAGGAGATATTGCCACGATAGTTGGCTGACTGGTTGGAATTGCCACAACTGTCGGTGTAGTATTGGGAAGTAACGTCACATTAGGTTCCAGATCAGTCAACAGAACCTGATCGGCCAGCACTGAGCCCATCAGACAGGATATGATACATACGAGCAGGAGACACAACCTCATAGACCATACTTCTCATGCCTGCCTGAAATGGTTATTGGTGGGAACCATCCTATGGCATGAACTAGGTTTTAATCGATTATCGATGCAACATACACAAACGGGTTAAATCATGGCTGCAAACCTAGCCCTATGGAATCAGAGATTCTCATCGTCAGTACCCCGTATGTTCCAGGGTATAAAATCACTAAACAGGTAGGGTTCACCTGGGGGCTTATTGTCAGAAGCCGTGGATTAGGAGGAAACATCGTGGCAGGCCTGCGTACAATCCTCGGCGGTGAGATCCATGAATATACCCAGTTATTAAACGAGTCACGATCCCATGCCCTGGATCGAATGAAAGAACATGCACGAGAGATGGGAGCAAATGCGGTTATCAGCGTTGCATTTGATTCTTCTGAGATCGGACAGTCCATGACCGAAGTACTTGCTTATGGAACCGCTGTGCTGGTGGAACCTGAACAGGAGGAGAGTAAACCGGTCAGACTAGGGTAACTACCATACAAAGTTACGAGAACAAACTTTTTTTGGAAATGCCAGAATAGCAAAAAAGGGTTAGATGTAAAGGGCTGCAAGCACCAGTGAGGTGGTTGCAAGCAGCTTTACCAGCACGTGCAGGGATGGACCAGCGGTGTCCTTGAACGGGTCACCGACGGTATCTCCAACGATAGCGGCTTTGTGAGTTTCGCTACCCTTGCCACCATATGCACCAGATTCGATGTGCTTTTTGACGTTATCCCAGGCTCCTCCACCGTTGTTGAGGACCAGAGCCATCAGTAGACCGGTGATGGTTCCTACCATCAGAAAAGCTGCCATTGCCTCGAACTTGAGAAGGATACCGACACAGATCGGGAAGAGGACTGCTAATAATCCGGGTAGAATCATGTTTTTGAGTGCACCCTTGGTGGTCAGGTCAACACACCGGGCGTAATCAGGCTTGTCTTTCCCGCTTAAGATGTCCTTCTCCTTAAACTGCCTGCGAACCTCTTCAATCACATAGTGTGCTGTCTGGGATACACCCCTGATCGCAAATGAAGAGAAGAGGAAGACAAGCATTGCGCCGAGAAGAGCACCAACAAACACGTCGACCTTTGCCAGATTGACAACTGAAAATGCATTTCCAGTGAGGGTTGATACTTCATTCATATAGGCGCTGAAGAGCAGGAATGCTGAAAGTGCTGCACTACCGACTGCATACCCCTTGGTAAGTGCCTTGGTAGTGTTTCCTGCTGAGTCAAGCTTTGCCACATTGTTCTGTGCCGTTTCTGAGGCCTGACTCATCTCAACGATGCCACCTGCATTGTCAACGATAGGTCCGAAGGTGTCCATTGCGAGAACATATGCACAGGGTGCAAGCATTCCCATCGTAGCAATGGCAGTCCCATAGAGACCACCGAACGGAACACCTGATAACTCACCAAGTTTGTATGAAATGAGCAGAGCCAGAGAGATAGCAAGTGCAGAGATTGCAGTTGTCTCAAAGGCAACATTCATCCCTGATATGATGTTCATCGCCGGTCCACCGGTTGATGCCTTTGCAATCTCCTGAACCGGGCGGAAGCGGTGATCAGTGTAATATAAGGTTACATTCAGGAAGACGATGGAAAGGGCTATCCCTACCAGTCCTGCATAGAAGAACCAGATATTATTCAGCAGGTACATTACGGCGATATAGAAGAAGATCGCTGAAATGATGGCTGTAATATAATATCCTTTGTTCAGTGCATGCATCGGGTCTTCGTGTTTTGCGTCTTTCTCAGTTACTGAAAAGATACCAATGATGGTTGCAATCAGACCGAGAGCTCCGATTAAGAGTGGGAAGAGGATACCGGAGATACCAAAGACCGGGAAGAGCGCTACACCAAGGATCATTGCCCCGATGTTCTCTGCGGAGGTAGATTCGAAGAGATCAGCACCACGACCGGCACAGTCACCAACATTGTCACCGACCAGGTCAGCGATTACTGCGGGATTGCGGGGATCATCTTCAGGAATACCTGCTTCAAACTTACCGACAAGGTCAGCACCCACATCTGCTGCTTTGGTGTATATTCCACCACCGAGCTGGGCGAATAGTGCAATAAATGAAGCACCAAACCCGAACCCGACAATGAGATACGGAGTTTCCTGGGGGCTTGCACCAAAGAGGGTGAAGATGACTGAAATCCCAAGCAGGGAGAGTGCAATAATGGTAAGTCCTGATACTGCTCCACCACGAAGTGCAACAATGAGTGAGCGGGCCGGGGACTTCTCCACCGCTGCTGCGGAGACCAGGTTTGTCCGTACGGAAGTGAACATCCCGATGATTCCGGAGAGGGCACTCAGAAATGCACCAAGAATGAATGATGCAGAGGTATGCCATGCCAAATCGGGTTTTCCCGCAAGCGTGAAAACCACAAACATAAGCACTGCTACAATAATTGCAATAATTGCAATGGTAGTATACTGCCGTTTCACGAAGGCGTTAGCGCCTTCACGGATAGCAGCAGCAACCTCCTGCATCTTTTCGCTGCCTTTATCTGCAGTCTGGATCTGGCGGACAAAGATAGCTGCCACACCAAGAGCAAGAACTGCGATCACAAAAATAAAAGGGATGATCAACATAGTTCATAGAGAAGTCATTATAGTTCGTTATAAATTCTGCTGATGCAGAAACCCCTGTTTACGGCCAGGTTTATTTATTTTTTGATAAACTAGGCTTGACCGTTCGATTTAATTCCTAGGGGCACGCGAAAGATCTCCCTTGTTTATCTCCTTTCCCCTGTTTTTGAGACTGGCGCCTCAAAGATACTGATATGAATATCAGTAATCTCCGGGTAATTCAGATTCGCATATGTCGTTGAACCAAGGCCAAGCAGGACGGGAAATGTGAGGTGCCAAAAGAAGACAATTAACAGACAAGATTAATGAAATATGGATAAAATAAAAACCGATGAATATTACAGATCATACAAACGATCAAAACAGTTAGTGAAACACGAAGTGTTTCATGTATTACACTACGCCCCGGCTGGGCTTTAGACGAGTAAGTATAACGCTGCACCCTACCATATTAAATATATGATAGGGAATTACGCTGAATTTTATTCCTGTAAAGAATCCCCTCATTCGCTGGAAAAAGCCCTGAAACGAGGTGCGATAACTGAGCGGGATCGTGAACTGATTGATGGATACATCTCTGAGATGCAGGCACTTCACCAGCTGAGTAACAACCGGGTGATGAAACTGATAACCACCTTACTCGGGTGGAGAAACAACAAACTCCTCCCTGAGTACGCTCAGGTCACGATGCCTGATCTATTCTCCGGCATCCAGAAACTTAGCACAGCGAACAATACTAAAGGGGTCCCTTTTGCACAGAATACGAAGTATGATTATGTCGTCATTCTTAAGCGGTTTCTGCTCTGGATGATCGAAAACGAACTTATCACAACCCTCAATGAGAAAAAGATCAGGGATATCAGACCTCCATCCAAGAACCAGGACACCACCCACCCGGACGAGATCCTAAACCCAGAAGAGATTGCCGCCATGATTTCTGCCTGTAGGTCATCCCGTGACCGTGCCCTGATAGCCGTCCAGTATGAAGCCGCAACCCGGATCGGAGAACTTGGGCGGCTTAAGTGGAGAGATGTGCTCTGGGATGAGTACGGGGCACAACTTCGGATTATTGATACCAAAACCAACCGGGTGAGACAGGCCAGGCTTACCACGGGATCATCATCTAAGTATCTCGCTGCATGGAAGGCTGATTATCCAAAAGTACCCGAGGGAGAGGCATATGTGTTCATCTCCGAACGGTCAGACCTCCTGTCATATTGGGGGGTTCTCCGGATCTTCAAAGAAGCAGCGGCCAGGGCAGGTATCAAGAAGAAGATCACAACCCACTTGTTTCGGAAGAGTCGTGGGACTCACCTTATCGAGCAGGGATTACCAATCGCCTCGGTTGTCGAACTCATGTGGGGAAACCAGAACACGAAACAGATCCGAACCTACATCCGGATGTCTCCGATCGAACAGGACCGCATCCTGCTGAAACACGCAGGGGTTATTACTGAGGCTGAGAGTAAAGCGCACGAACGGAGATTGACCGGGATTTTGTGTATTAATTGCCACACCCAAAACTCCCCCACTGCTAAGTATTGTGACGGTTGTGGAGTCCCTCTCACAGAAGAAGCCATGAGAAAACGCAAGGCTGTCCAGGACTTGATGAGTGAATCTGATGTAATACTTGAGATGGCAGGAGAACTTGAAAAGTATAATCATTCCCGGAGGTGATGATTCACTATGTCTTTCGATGACGGCATGAGGGCGTTCAAGGAGGGGAACTACGATCAGGCATCCAGACTGTTTGTTGCAGTTACGGAGCAGGACGAGAATAACCACAAGGCATGGAACGCCCTTGGTATCTGTCTGTCGAAGACCGGCGAATATGAGCAGGCTGGGATATGCTTCGATAATGCCGTCACGCTGGATCCTGCTAATCCCATCTATAAGAAAAACCAGGCGAAGAACGACACACGGATAAAAGCGGCCCCTGAAGAATCCCTTGAACTTGATGATGGTCCTGTTATCCGCACGCAACGACAGACCGTTAGATATGCAAAGGATTCAGATCCGGATGTAGGGAGAGGTCCTTTCTGGCTTGGATTAACCGGGTTTATTTTTGGAATTCTGGTCTCCTTATTCCTCATAGCAGCAGGGGGCTTTTTTGGAGCATTCGGGGTTTCAGGGTCTGATATGCTAGGGGGTAGGGGGTGGATTACAATATTCCTGTGTTTGGTAGGATTCGCGGGTGTATTTGTAAAGCACAGACAATATGGGGGATTGTTATTAATTCTC
>NZ_JAJRBM010000187.1 GCF_028679455.1 Methanospirillum sp.
TCCGGGTTTCACAATCTGTTGATCCTGAACAGATGAAAGCCGGGGTCAGATGTACCTTAAACCAACAGTCCCTGGCAATTGTAGAACTACTGCCAAGTAGTTATGATTCACAGGTATACGGGATGGAAGTGGTTGATCTGCCAGGTGAAACCTACGAAGACATTGGCGGGCTTGAAAAACAGATCACCGAGATTAGAGAGGCAGTAGAGCTGCCGATGACCCGCCCTGAACTCTTTGCAAATATCGGGATTACTCCCCCCAAGGGAGTTCTACTATATGGTCCGCCCGGTACCGGGAAGACACTGCTTGCGAAGGCCGTGGCACATGAGACCCATGCATGCTTCCTGCATACCGTTGGTTCTGAACTGGTTCAGAAGTACATTGGTGAAGGAGCGCGACTGGTTCGCGAACTCTTTGATCTGGCCAAAGAGAAAGCCCCTTCGATTGTATTCATCGATGAGATAGATGCAATTGGAGCCTCACGAACGGAGGCGATGACTTCAGGGGATCGTGAAGTACAGCGAACTCTCATGCAACTGCTGGCAGCTATGGATGGGTTTGAGCAACGGGGCGATGTAAAAATTATCGGTGCAACCAATCGGATTGATATCCTTGATGCTGCCCTGCTCAGACCTGGAAGATTTGATCGGATCATTGAGATACCACTCCCTGATACCGAGGGACGGTTTGCCATCCTCCAGGTTCATACCCGGGGTATGAACATTGATGAAGACGTGGATATGATGGAAGTTGCCCGTCTCACTGAAGGGAGAAATGGTGCAGACCTGAATGCAATTTGTATGGAAGCAGGGATGTTTGCAATACGCCAGGAACATACCAAGGTCAGCCAAAATGATTTCATGATGGCTCTGAGTAAATTCAGATATGACTTTGACCGGGATTCACGTCTGGCAACGACCAGTGTAATGTTTGCCTGAATAAGATCGAAAACCCGAAAATGTTCGGTATTTCGGTTATTATATCCAACTTTTGGATTTTTTGGTCTGTATCGATTTTTTAATTTGTGATACGTTATACGATCTCATATTCGGGTTTGGTACACCATACCTCCAGAAGATATCCGCCTTGAAATTCGATCTCTGTGTTACGGGCATCTGATTGGATCCCTTCTTCGGATTCTCCACATGGAATTTGATTGTACAAAACCTCTTCACTATTCCAATCATCAAATCTGAATCTTGTTACCTGCCCAAGATTCTCAACCCAGTAGATAAGTCTGAATGCCCAGTCTTCTGATACTTCGTTGTTCCGGTTCAGGTATTTACTGCGGATGAGCGCTGCAGTATAATACACACCGGGCCTGATCTGAAAAAGATGATCTGCCGTGTACTTTCTTAAAAAATATTTAAGATCCGAGGCTAGTGAAAGAGCTCCTGCAAGAGTGGATATCGGAATATAGACTCCTATTGAAAGGCTGATTGGGCCATAAAACCTGATTGCATCCCAAGCAGTTTCAGACTCATGAAGTGCACGAAAGAGTTGCACTCCTGGTCTGCTGATGAGGAGAAGATTCATGGGATATAAAAAAAGGATGGTTTCAACGATACATCCGGGAATCTGAATGTGGTTCTTCTCTTCTGACTTTTACCACAGCATCGTGAATATCATCTCTGGTGACTGCCCATGCATCTCTTCTGACCGCAAACATGCCTGCCTCCCGACAGATTGCCTGCAGTTGAGCCCCAGTAAATCCTTCGGTCTCTTCTGCGATATCAGTAAGATTCACATCGTCATCGATGGTCATACGACGTGAATGGATCTTCAGAATCTCATGCCGTGCATTGGTATCAGGAAGAGGAACCTGAATGACCCTGTCAAATCTCCCGGGTCTGAGCAGGGCAGCATCAAGCATATCCACCCGGTTCGTTGCAGCCATGATTCTGACATCTCCACGGTTATCAAATCCGTCCATCTCAGCAAGCAGTTGCATCAATGTCCGTTGAACTTCCGCACTCCCTGATGTTCCGTCATTGGTCCGGGTTGTCCCTATTGCATCTATCTCATCGATAAACACGATTGATGGTGCACGATCCCGGGCAAGGGTAAAGAGTTCACGAACCATCTGGGCCCCTTCTCCAATAAATTTGTGAACCAGTTCGCTCCCTGACATTCTGATAAAAGTTGCCTTTGCATTATGAGCAACAGCTTTTGCAACCAGGGTTTTTCCGGTTCCCGGTGGGCCGAAGAGAAGGATTCCCTTTGGAGGTTCAACACCGATACGCTCGAAGACTTCAGGCTTTGTGAGCGGATATTCCACCGCTTCCCGAACTTCTTCGATTTCAGTACTTAATCCCCCCACTAGTTCAAAGGTGACATCCGGTGATTCTTCAAGCTCCATTACCCTGACCCGGGCATCATACGTCTCTTCCAGTACTTTTACTATCGAGAGCGCATTGTTTACTGCAACCTTACAACCAGGTTTTATTTGTGACTGTAACTCTTCAGAGACTGTAGTAATATATTCCTGATTATTGCCCATCTGTCTGAGATAAATTTCTCCAGATAGAAAGACATCAACCACGACAGCCACAAAGAGTGGCATTCGTTTGAGTTGACCGTTCTCTCGTTTTAATACAACGTTCTCTTTAAAGAGTTCTTCAGTGCGGATTGAAAGTTCAAGGTTTTGAGCTTCAAGTTCCTGCAATCGGATCTGGTAGGCCAGGGACTGATCCCGTATCACGTTGTCCCGGGGTAGGGAAGAGTCGGGATAATCCATGATACTCATAAGTAGGAAGGATATGGTTTAATAGTTCTCTTCAGGATAATATTCAGAACTCACCGAAAAACTGAATAACTGAAGTACTCCATGCATCACTGAACCGTAATAACTGAAAGCAACTAATATCCGGTGGCGTAGAAATACCCATCTTCTTTTTTTATACGAATGGGGATTCCAAATAGATTTTTCATATTTTCTGAGGTTAGGATTTCTTCTTTGGCATCATCGAGAACGAATCTCCCATTTTTCATCATGATAACCCGGTCGATCTCCGGAATAATATCATGAATCTGATGTGTTATCAGAATAATACCAATTCCACTCCTGGCGATTTCCCGCAGGTATGAACGAAGGGTATGTAGTGCGTGCAGATCCAGGCTGCTGGTGGGTTCATCAAGGATAAGCACTTTCGGCCTATGTATGAGTGCTCTTCCAATCAGAAGTCGTCTCGCTTCTCCTGATGAGAGATCTTCAATATATTGATCCATCAGGGGTTCAATGTTCAGGAATTTGGCGATTTCCCAGGCCCGATCTTCCATATTCTGGGTGATCTGATGATAAAACAATCCAATACTACTGAAAAATCCTGATAATAACACTTCTCTCCCGGAAATCCGCCTGGTAAAGGTAAACTGGAGATCATTTGATACGAGTCCGAAATAGGTTCGCAATTCAAAAACATTCCAGTTTTCTCTGCCATATATTTTGAATTCAAATGGGCTGTCACATTGGGCAGGGTATAATTCTCGCATCAGTAATTTTATAAAACTCGATTTTCCAGAACCATTCGGTCCCAGAATTGCAACATGTTTTCCATCGGGAATTTTTATCGAGATAGATTTGAGGACTTGTTTTCCGTCTCTCAGTACAGATACATTGGAACAGTCAAGTAGAAGTGGAACTGATGATTTGTCTGGCACTATGGAATGTTGCATGTGAATCAATGGAATACCAATATCTACCTTATTGGTTACTATCGTTATCTCTGTGAATTGATAAGGTCTTGATCAATAAAATTGGAGTTCTTCTTATGCGGTAAACGTTATGAAAATTATGTATCGATTTATACAAAAATATCTCAATGAAATTATTGGTTCAGTTGTTGTATTTAAATAATTCTTATGCGGACTACGTTTGTCGTTCTCTTAATATGTACCACGATCAACACGGTATGCTCACATGTACCGCAATCCAGGGTAAATCAGCGGTCACCTGGGAGCCGGAGAATATCTCCGCTCGGATCCCTCAATAGATCCAAAATACCACTGATGGATGAAACCACACAAAACAGGTTATTTCCTCCTCGAAATATCCTGTTTATTGATTCGTAAATCTATTGTTCCAATTCTGTCAAAATGTAAAAATACTGATATTTTGTTAATTAATACCGAACCTGATATCAGAAGCAGTGACAGTTCTTCTTTGTGTCCCACTTATACAAACATTTCAAACATAAGGATTCAATCTATGCTGTACATAGATTCATTATTTGATAAGGTATTGATGATATGAAAAAAATTGGTGTGGTTTTTAATGCAAATCTGACTCATGTGACCAGTATTATACTTGTCACGAGTCTGCTCCTGACTATTACTATTGGGGTAGCCTCTGCGTCTGAATCAACTGCGAATCCTTTTCATCCTCCCTTAAACCCTGATGATTATCCACTCCCAGCAAGTATTACTGCGATAGGATCCTCTACATCGTTTACAAGTTCTTCAGGATCATCAGATGCTTTGTCAGCGCAAAAGACCGAAGTCATAACTGAGAATCGACAGTCTGTACTGAAGAATCAAAGTCCTATTCATATGATAAATTTTAAGAATGAAGGAAATATAAACGCGGTTTGCCTTTCCGGTAGTGGTTTCGAACTTTACTCTAAAAAAAGTGATTCATTTCCTGAAAAGTCAGCCTTTCGATCTGATTATGGATCTTCATCAATGGTGACTAATACTACTCCGGTAACATTGGATATCACTCCGGGAA
>NZ_JAJRBM010000188.1 GCF_028679455.1 Methanospirillum sp.
AAGATTTAATGGATCTCCTTGAAGATATTAGTGTAAAGGTCAGATACCCACCGATGCCACGAACTCGTAGAAGGATATCACCGGGGTAACGGGAGAGAACAGGAACCTTCAGAAGCGGTTTGGAAACCTGTCGGGCCTCCAGGGTATGATAAAACATATTGCCTGAAGATGAAAAGATCAATAGATTGCAAATAATCCGGATTGCATATGAAACCTGAAAAACAGTCTCAACTTCATCAGAAGGTAATATCATATCTCACACGCATTCAGGAAGTATGTACTCGTCATCAGGTTGAAAAACTCTCAGTTTTCGGATCAATGATCATCGGGAAGGAAAATCCCCGTGATATCGATCTCCTGGTTACCTTTCATGAGGTGGAACCCGTTCAATAAGCACACGAGTATTTTGGTCTTGAATCTGATCTTGAAAAAATATTCCATCTCCCTGTCGATCTCGTTGAGGAAAAGGCAATAAAAAACCCGGTTTTTCGGGAACTTATTGCAGAAATAAGTATTGAATGATATGTTTCAACGTGAGATCAAAAAACTATTCTGGGATATCCTCCTTGCAGGTGAAGATATTCTGGCATTTACTGAAAACGTTGAATTCGCTGAGCATAAAATGAACCGGATGCTTCAGGTCATTATCGGCTTTATGGCACCATTATCAAGCATGATTATTCCCTATGATCCGGATTCTCAAAAGCTTACTCATGGGCAGTGCACAGGGATCAACGAAGGGAATCCTTCGGAAAACGATGAATTCCCTTCCCTCAACCGGGATGGATGACCGTATTGCGGTCAATCCGGATGCAAACTCGGGAAGTGGAACTGCAGAAGGAACGGTAGCCACGGTCCTTTCCGGCAGACTAATGGAAACCCGGAATACCAATAAGTCAGATGTCTGGAACAAACCTGCTGCGACGAAACTTGTGGAAGGATTCGACACAGACGACTGGAGAGATCATAAAACTGTACAAGAGGTTCGGGTATGTGTCAGGGATGAGGATGTGACATGGAGCTCATTCCTGCTCATGTGTGCATGATTCTTACAACGGAAAGACTCTCATATTGTTCCACGCAATGTAATGGTAAGAATCTACAATTAATGATGGTTCCCGTGATATGGTTTGATATGGTTGACCATGTGAGGAAAGTATTGCCATTATCGCCTCTTAAAATACAGTATAATAAAAAATTTCCAGAATATCTAACTTGGGGAAGAGATTCGCATGAGCATGTATGAGGATGTTGTGAGGAAAAAAGAAGCAATTATAATGGTCTCAGCATTACATGGGGCACGAAAAATCAAAATTTTTGGTTCAGTTATCAGAGACGAGGATACACCTGAAAGTGACCTTGATCTTCTAGTAGAATTTGAACCAGGCAGAAGCCTGATTGATCATATCGCCCTCATTCAGGATCTCCAGGATCTTCTCAAACGAAATGTTGATGTAGTAACGGAAAATGGTCTGAATACCTATATCAGAGAACAGATTATGCAGGAGGCGATCCCATTATGAAGGATAACAGAGTGTATCTCCTCCAAATCCTTGACTTTATCGAGAAAATTGAATCATATACTTGCGGTGGTCGGGATGAATTTATGACATCTCCAATGATACAGGATGCAGTAATACGCAATTTTGAGACCTAGGCGAAGCAGTCAAACAAGTGTCCAAACAGGTAAAGGCAGAACATCCTGAAATTCCATGGCGCGATATTGCAGGATTCAGAGACATATTGATTCATAGATATATGGGTGTAGATCTGGAAGCAGTGTGGAATGTTGTTGTATCTGAGATACCAACATTAAAATCGGTAATTATCGAGATCCTTTCAGATGTACATTCCATCGATATGTGATAATCAGACCTGCAAACAATCCTATTGGTTCTGGATTCAGTGGAAAAACTCTTTTAGAAATATTCATTATTTACACTGATTATATGCCGACAGTAGCCAGCAACGACCAGTTGTCATGTGATCAGGATACTTTGGTTGAATTATGATCATTTCCGCGGTTCACAAGATCCCGGTTATCCGGGCGTTTTATGTCGGTGTGCAGATGGTGGAAAAAACGGATGTTTGCACAATCGGCCGCTTTTAAGAATCCGGGTTTTCTGGTATGAAATTCCGGGTGTTGATGTCATGTCTTTCAAAAACTCTTGCACATTCTGGCTATTTTCTCCATTTTCTAGTTATTGGGTGGTATTTTTACCATTCACTCTGACATCTCTGTTTGTTTGTTCAATTTTTAAGATATAATTTGTGCAAGGGTTTGTGTCTGTATCGTTCAATACTCGACATTTTAAAAAAATCAATTTTCTATCAACGTTGTTTCAATATTTTGGTGCATGTCCTGCACAATTACGGCATTAATTAAAATTGAGATATTTTTGATTTTATATTGGCCCTATAATATTTAAAATATGCAGACTTTTTGTGTGTGGTCCTGACTTTTTTTCCACAACCTTTATGCCTTTGCACCCGGAGACGGCGGTGTATGGATACCCGATGGTCCAGATGGAAGGTATGGATTCTCTTTTTGCTGGTTGTTGTGGGGACTGCGATGGTGATGATTCCCCGTGCAGAAGGTGCAGGGGTGGATCTGTATACTTCCGGTGATTATTCGGGGGCTCTGGCGTCATTTACCGCTGAGCTGGCCGATGTTTCAGGGTCTGCCCAGGCGCCGGTGCTGAATAATATCGGAACCTGTTATGTGGCTCTCGGGCAGTCTGAGAAGGCTGCTGAGTACTATGGGAAGGCGGTGAGTGCTGATCCCGGGTATGGACGGGGCTGGATCAATCTCGGGGTTGTTCAGGAGAAACTTGGCAGGCCTGATGAGGCTCTTGCGAGTTACGGGAAGGTTACCGGTGACCCGGGACTTGCAGCCGAAGCAGC
>NZ_JAJRBM010000189.1 GCF_028679455.1 Methanospirillum sp.
GGTGCAGTCCGGATACCCGGTGCAACCGATGAACTGGGAGACTCCCTTTCGCCTGATACGTAGATCTTTGCCACAGATCGGACAGGGACCAATGGTCAGTTCTTCATCGGTCTGATCCATGATCTCCCTGCCGATGAGTTCGCTATTCGGCTCAAGCGAATCAAAGACCTTGTGAAGCATGGTGCGGGAATCTTCTACCACGTGATCACGGGACTGCTTCTTGACCTTGATCTCCTCCATCGCGGCTTCGAGAGTACTAGTCATGTCAGGACTGGTAATCTCTGATGCATGCCCTTCAAGTGACTCGGTAACCGCTCTCCCGACGAGCGTCGGCCGTAAGGGGTTTCCTTCGATATACTTGCGGCCCATCAGTTTCTGAATCACTTCGTGCCTGGTAGACTTGGTCCCAAGCCCGAGTTCCTCCATCATCTGGATGAGTTTGCTCTGCGAAAACCGCGGAGGTGGCTGGGTCTGCTTCTCCTCCAGATTGACAGCCTTGATTGGAAGTTCCTCACCCGGCTTTACTACCGGCAGGACCGTGTCCTTGGCATCAGAGTAGGTGTACACCATCCTCCATCCGGCCTCCTTAAGCCGGCTTCCGGTTGAGGTGTAGCCTTCAGTGGATGCGGTGAGGTTGATCTTCATCGTCAGCCACTCTGCATCGGGAGAAAGGGTAGCAAGGAACCTGCGGACGATGAGTTCATACACCTTCCAGTTATCTCCGAGCTGCTCCGGGGTGGCTACTCCTGCCGGATGAATTGGAGGGTGATCGGTTGAGGACTTCTTCCCCTGTGTCGGCGTCTTACGCCGGTTCTTTCTGACCCACGCGACCTCCTTGGCGAACTGCGTCTTTTCAAGCGTATCGAGGATCGATTCCAGGTTCAGCGATGGCGGATAAATGGTGTTGTCGGTTCTCGGATACGAGATGTACCCGTTCATATACAGGTCTTCTGCAATCCGCATTGCATTCGCAGCTGAAAGACCGAGGCGTGCAGCAGCGACGATGAAACCCGTTGTATCGAACGGAGTTGGTGCCTTGTCATTGCGGGTACCTTCCTTGACATCCGTTACCCTGAGCGGCTTTTTGGTTGCGGCATATGCTGCTTCTGCCTGAATCTTATCAGTAAACTTCCCATTGACGTGCCTGGCACTGAATGGCTCGCCAGCCTTTTCAGTATCAAGTGATATCTCCCAGTAGGGTTCAGGAACAAACGCTTCAATCTCACGCTCGCGATCCACGATCATGGCGAGGGTGGGACTCTGAACCCTGCCCACCGAGAGGATGTTGTTCCCACCCCGTCGGGCAGATAGACTGATAAACCGGGTTAATGAAGCACCCCAGAGCAGATCCACGATCTGCCGGGCCTCACCCGCTGCTGCAAGGTTAAAATCAATATCTGAAGGACTTGAAAAGGCACGGTTGATCTCTTCAGGCGTAATCGCTGAGAACCGGGCACGGTCAACCCTGACTTTGCTGTTCACTGCACGGACGAGTTCATACGCCTCTTTACCGATCAGTTCCCCTTCGGTATCAAAATCAGTGGCAATGGTGACACGGTCAGCTTTCTTTGAGAGTTTTTGGACCAGTTTTACGATTGCAGGTTCGGTTGGACGTTTAAGTACCCCTGCATCGATAAGGGAGCGGGGAGGATGAGTCTCAGAACGCCAGTTGGTATATCCCTCCACGAAATCGATCTCAACCACGTGACCTCGGAGCCCGATCGTGGCGGTATCGGCAAACTGGTATACGTTTACACCGCTCTCTTTCTTCTGGGATATCTTCTCTTTTCCGGCCAGTATCTGTGCGATACGATTCGCAGCGATATTTTTTTCCGCTATGATAAGATGCATAATGATATCCCAGTCCTCCGCTTATGCTCCGTCCTGCATCTTCCCGAGTTCTTCCCTGAGAAGAGCATTCAGGTGACCGGGATCAGCCCTGCCCCGGCATTTCTTCATCACCTGGCCGACCAGGAAGTTCAGGGCCGGCCCCTTACCGGCATGATAGTCAGCAACCGGCTGGGGATTTTCGGCGATAACTGCCCTGACCATATCGGTTATCTCATCGCCACCTGTTTTCGCAAGCCCGAGGCGATTGACGATGGATGCAGGCATCTCTGGTTTTTCACCGTTCTTTACCTGATCAAGGATGATTCGCAGGATCTCAACCCCGCTTTTATCAGTGATGGTATCTGCTTTCAAAAGGCCGATCAGTTCCATAAAGTGAACGATCGGCATGGCATCAATAGAGAAGTCACGGTAATTGAGTTCACCAAGCAGGTAATCCGCAGTCCAGGTTGCGGCAAGGTCAGGGTCTGCCTTTGCTACCTGCTCATAGAATTCTGCAAGTTTGAGCCCTCCGGTAAGGGTCCGTGCATGCTCAAGTGAACATCCGTACTGTTGCATAAACCGCTCGCGGCGTGCATCAGGGAGTTCGGGAAGGACAATCCCCTCGACCCAGTCAGATACCTGCATCGGCATGAGATCAGGCTCTGGGAAGTACCGGTAATCGTTCTCCTCTTCTTTGCTTCGTGAGGAGGTGGTGATACCCCGTGCCTCCACAAAGTGACGGGTCTCACGTGCAACAACCTGTCCACGACGGATCACATTCCGCTGCCTGGTGATCTCAAAGGTCAGAGCCTTCTCCACCCCTTTATACGAGGAGATGTTCTTGACCTCGACCCTGCCGGAGCCCTTCAGCGAGATGTTTGCATCAACCCTGAGTGAACCCTCTTTCTCGCTGTCAAATACGTTCAGATATTCAAGGGTGGCACGAAGTTTATTCAGGAATCGTCGTGCTTCTTTCGGCGATTTGAGATCAGGTTCGGTGACGATCTCAATCAGTGGGACACCGGCACGGTTGTAGTCGATAAGGGTATATTTACCACGGTCGGTGGTTCCCATATGAACTGATCTTCCGGGATCCTCTTCTACATGAATCCTGGTGATCCTGATATCACGTTCGCCGTCTTCACCCTCGATCATCAGTTTTCCCCATTCGGCAAGCGGACGATCATACTGGGTGATCTGGTATGCCTTGTTAAGATCAGGGTAGAAGTAATTCTTTCGCGAAAAGTCGCACTCTTTGAGGACTGAACAGTTCAGCGCCTTGGCAACCCTCATCGCAAACTCGATCACTTTCTTATTCAGGACCGGCATGCTACCCGGCAGACCAAGACAGACCGGACAGGTGTGGGTGTTTGGTTCGTCATCCCTGAAATCAGTTGAGCAGCCACAGAAGAGTTTGGACCTGGTATTCAGTTGACAGTGTATCTCGAGACCGATGATAACGTCGTCGTGCTCCATCAGACTGCCCCCTGTTCGTATGCGAATGCAGTATCAATTACTTTCTCGTCCTCGAAGTGTCTGCCAATGAGTTGAAGCCCGACCGGCATACCCTCAACCTGTCCACAGGGGACTGATATTGCCGGAACACCGGCGAGATTTGCAGGAACGGTCAGAATATCGGACAGGTACATCTGAAGCGGATCAGACTTCTCCCGGAGTTTGAATGCAATGGATGGCATTGTCGGTCCTGCAATCATGTCAACTTCCCCAAAGAGCCTGGCAAAGTCATCACGGACCATCTGCCGTGCGGTCTGAGCCTTCTGATAATACCTTCCAAAGTACCCGGCAGCGAGTGAGAAGGTTCCCAGGATGATCCGACGCCTTACTTCTTTGCCGAACCGCTCCTGTCTGCGGTCAGAGAACTCCTCATGCCAGCTCTTCCGCAGGTCACCACCCGGCCCGTACCGGATCCCGTCAAACCTGGCCAGGTTTGATGAGGCTTCACTGGTGCAGATGACATAGTAGGCGGCAAGGGCATGACTCATGGACGGCATGGAACAGGGCACAGCCTCTGCTCCTGCCTGCTCCAGGACACTGACGGCTTTTTTGACCGTGTCAGCAACCTTGGGGTCAACACCTTTGCCGAAGAATTCCTCAGGCAGACCAATGCGAAGGCCCTTGACCGAAGGATTTGGAGTATGGATATAGGGACGATCAACCGAGGTTGAATCACGTTTATCATGTCCGGCTATCACCGAAAAGAGCCGGGAAACTCCGGTCACGTCCTTTGCCATCGGTCCGATCTGTTCAAGTGAGTTGGCATAGGCGATGAGCCCGTATCGCGAAACGCGGCCATAGGTTGGTTTTAGTCCGACGATCCCGCAGAACGCAGCAGGACACCGGATCGAACCACCGGTATCAGAGCCAAGCGCCATATCGCAGTATCCGGCTGCCACCGCTGCTGCCGAACCTCCTGATGAACCGCCTGGAACCCGGCCAGGGTCACAGGGATTAAGGGTAGGACCAAACGAACTGTTTTCAGTCGTGGTTCCCATCCCGAACTCGTCCATATTGGTCTTGCCCACGATGGCTGCTCCTGCAGATTTCAGGAGGGTGACGACATGGGCGTCATATGGAGGAATATATCCTTTCAGAATCTGTGATGCACAGGTGGTCTCTATTCCCCGGGTTGAGATATTGTCTTTTATGGCGACAGTTACCCCGCTGAGCGGTCCGTCTTCGTATGAAACTTCGGGGATGGTGGTGATGAAGGCATGGACCTTGTCATCAGGAGTGAATGTGAGGGTTTTTGCCATCTTACATCACCCTTGGTGCTTTGAAGAATCCATCTTCTTTCTCTGCTGCATTGCGAAGCGCTTCTTCCTGGCTTAGAGATTCAGTGATCTCATCTTCCCTGAAGATATTGACAAGGCCGCGATCGATAGTTGCTCCCTGGGGGAGGGTGTCGAGCATCTCAAAGTAGGTGAGGATTTCTGAACACTGGGATGTAAATTCTTCAATCTCGCGGTCATCGACTCCGACATCGGCGAGTTTTGCTATTTTTCTGACGTCTTCTGATACTACCATTATTCCTTATGCCTTCCTGATATGGTGCATGTAATCTGAAACTGAGTTCTGATAACCGTTCTGCCTTGCAAGATGTTTTATTTCTTTCCAGATCCCGGTTCCGTACTGCATGGCCTTCTTCTCATAATAAGCGGTCTCTGGTGAGAGATACCGGGCTGCTACCTCCCGGAGCGGCCTTTTTCTGATCCCATCGCGTACCCTGTCAGTGAGGGGTATTTCCGATGCAGCGCACACTACCCTGATGTCCAGGTACGGCATCGAGAGCCAGGTCTGGTGGTATCCGGCAATGGTCTGGTCCCGCATACCCTGTCGTGAAAGTGAGGCAAAGTCGGTAGAGAAGGTTGAGGCTAGTTCTTCTTCGGTCTTTCCCAGATACCGGGAGTACCCGCCAAAGACCTCGTCTGCTCCCTGGCCGGTGAGAATACGTTCGTACCCTGCCTCGTGAGCAGTCTCAGTTACGAAGAAAAGCGTGGTTGCGATGGCGAGATCTACCGGGGTAGGATCAGGGAGGAGGGTTAATACTGTTGGCAGGACTGTTTCGATCTCAGCCGGAGTGACGGTCCGGATCTCAAGTTGGAGATTCAGTTCCCGTGCGACCTGGCTGGCACGTTTGAGATCATGTGAGTCCTTCACGCCTACCGCTATGCAAGGACGCCTGGCAAGGGCTGCAACCAGGGCTGAATCAACTCCACCGGAGAGAGCAGTTACACCCTCATCAGCCCGAAGCCTGATTGCATCAACAATCGCAGAATGGAGATCGATGGATCGGGTGAGCGGTTCGATCTCTCCAAGCCTGATCCCGTGATCCCAGATCGAGCCTGCTGCACAGTTCCCCGGCATAATACCAAAGTGATCGCGTGCGCAACCGGTCTCCCATTTCAGGAAGAATTCTCCTCCAAAGCGGAAGGCCTTCTCACGGTCACCGGTAAGTATGCGGGAGATCTCATCCGGGGTTAAGACAGTTCCATCAAGTTCGACCCAGCCTTTCCGTTCCATCTGTCTTCTCAAGGTGGAGGACACACCCTATATAAGCATATTCGGCGGAGTGCTGTATGGAAAGGATACTATAACTCTGGCAGGTTTGACAGGAACTACCGGTGGGTGAGAGGGAACAGATGGGAACTTATAGTTTCAGGGAGAATTAGGTAAGGCATATCTGACCGGTACTGCGGTATTAGCGCCGGTTCTTTTGATCTTCAGATATGATCTTATTCAGGGTGCGAGGGTACCAAAGCCAGGCCAAATGGGCCGGACTTAAGATCCGGTTTCGCAGGAATTCAAGGGTTCGAATCCCTTCCCTCGCATAAAAAATAGTGAATTCACCGCGATACGCTTTTTTATTTCTGGTAAATGACCAGGGCATCCATTCCCTCTCATCTGACTCTGCATGAGGTGATGGAATACTCATCCAACCGGTGTAGGATGAACCGCAAA
>NZ_JAJRBM010000190.1 GCF_028679455.1 Methanospirillum sp.
GAGTAATATGTGGTCGTCCCGTACGCTCCAAAGTCGTTGATAACTCCATCTACCGAGTCAGACAGGGAGATATTTCCTCCAACTGCAAGTTTCGTCGCTTCCGGAATTGTCTTCATCATGGTGTCAAAGTCGTAACCAACGGACACCATTTTGTACATTGAATCTGATACGTCGGTTGCAGAAATCGGGACCTGAGTCGAAAGATCAATAGCGGCTTTTTTTGCCTTGTTAAATTCTTCATCGGATAATGAACCAAGGGCTTTCACTGCAGTTGTAGATTTGTCAAACTCAAGAAATGAGTTATTGACATCATCTACCATAACTTTGGAGGCTACTCCCACTCCTGTCATGGCAACCCCTGTCGTCATGAGGTTCTTTTGCGCCGATTTGGTGCTATCTCCGGTTTTGTCATTCGCAATAATATCATATGCGAGTTGCCCTAGAGATCCTATCAGCCCCACTTATTTTCCTCCTAATCGTTCCATCTTCGAGTTATACCACGCCTTCCAGAACAACCTTATGTCAGGGGGGAGTTTTGCATACTCTCGGGGGTCAAGGACTCCGAGATATCTGAGATAATCCCCGTAATTCTGCCCATAACTACTGGCCGAGAAAGGATTGGATGTCCCTCACCCGCCCCATCTTTTTGAGCAAGATGCCTTCAAGGAAGCTCGATATTACCACTAAAGCATCAGTTACTGGCCATTTGTCTTTGTTTTCTTCAAGCCATTCTGTAGTTATGAGCGGATTGGCAGTCATAAGGGCTATCTGTTGATATGTGATATTAGAAAGTGATTCATCCCCTTTCTCAAGGGCGGCTTTCATATTTTCTAACTTGCCAAATTCTTGCATTTCTGATTCAGATAATGCAGTTCTTACCGCAATTCTGTCACCATTGCCGAGATCCACCATCTCGTAGACATCATGGACCCGGCGTTCGAGCATAGCGATTTCGTCCTGCCACTTATTGCGTTCTGCATCAACAACAGCATTAATCCGGTCAAAATTAGGCTGATGTTTTTTCAGCATCGCCTTTGCTTCATCTGGATCTATGTTTCGGCTCATGATACTGTGACGTTCAGCGTATCGGGATCTCTCATCTCAACCGGGCATTCAACATCAATGACCTTTCCTGCATCTTCCCAGGCAATCCCGCCTTCAGAGAACCAGCAATCAGGCTGGGTTATCATGATGTTCGTCTCACCTTTCGGGATCGATCCAACTAGATCAAAGATTTTTGGATCTCCCACAGTATACGTCGCAGACCCGGCGATAGAGGCCACGGTAAACGTCCCGAGATCATCGGCTGAATCTATCCCACGGATGGTGTGACCATACACTTTCTTGAAGAGTCTCGTGGTAGTCCAGGTTGCACCAATAGAGGCTGGAGCGGGGACTGTAATGATCTCGGAAATTGCATTTCCATCGGCATCTTCACCGATCACAGTAATGGTCCCCCCGGTGGTGATTGCTTTGGTTGCCAGGGTATACCTGACCCTTGATAGAGATGCAATGGTATCATCAGTCATATCCTCGTAGTTATCAGTTCCGTCGAGGACGTGAGATGCCGAAAGCAGGGTCTCTGCCGTTCCAGCGATCGGAGTATCGGTTAGTGAGTACCCAAGCACCTTGGCCGCATCTGCATATACGAGGGCCTTTTTGATCTTTGTTGTTACCGTAAGTTTTCCCGGGATGTTTATGTCGGAGTGCTTCCCTCCCCGTGAATGGCTCACAGTTGCCCGTTTCCACTTGACATCATACTGCACATCAGCAAGTGCAACCCCATCAAGGGTAATTATGCCGGATACCCCGGTATATTCTCCAAAATCTCCAACGGTTGTCATGTTTTCTCCTTAAGTGTCTGTAACTACGTAACCGAACAAATACCGGATGGCAATGTGTATGCCCCCTATGTCAGTATCGTTCTGTGTCGATCTGCTGTTTCTCGTCCACCCATACGTCCCAGCAACAGCATCCGGAGCGAACAGGATTTCGTCTATCTTTTCTGCTATCATGTCAGCATCTTCACCCGTGCAGGGAGAGTCTTCCTTGTCAGTGTTGATCCAGATATCAACCTGAAGGGTCGGGGAGCTATCACGGTTACGGAACGAATTGTAACCTGCCCTGAGTTTGCTGCTCTCGTTGTTTTCAAGGAGAGTTATGCTCGGGATGTGAGCAGGAGTGACCCCATATGCCCGGTACACATAGGGACCCCCGAGAAGAGCCTGCAGGTCTGCATTATCCCGGAGCGTGCCGAGCACTGCAGAAAAAACGGTTGGATTCATCCTAACCTCGCACAATATGCAGCCAGGGCTTTTAGGTATTCATCCTCTATGAGGGGCATGTACTTATCCTGCGTGGATTCGACTGCATCCAGGAGGAAAGGCTTAGCTTCTGTCCCCTCTTCTGCGATCTTCTTCCAGACCTGGAACCAGTTGAAATTTTTTCCACCTCTGCTCTTTCTCTCGGCCCACTTCTTGATCGCTTCCATTGGTGCTTTATGTGGCCGGGTTCCCTCGTGAACGTAAAAGGCATACGTATCGAGATCGACCCCTTCTGAGTTCTTGACGTCCGCCTCAACCCCTACTTTGGCGACAAACTCATCAACGGAAGTGACATCGACAGAATACCCAATGTGCCCCCGAAGAAGTCCGGTATCGAAAGGAGCATGAGCATAGGGACTACTTCCGGGAGTCAGGTTCTTCTTTGCCTGTGTTTCGGCAATTGCGGCAGCCTTGATGAGACCTTTCTTTATTCCATCTTCACAACCTTTTTGGATCCCGGCAATCCGTTGAGCCATCTGTTCCGGGGTGCAAATAGTAGCCATTTACGCACCCCCCCGAAAGTATGACACCAGGATCGAAACAACAACTCCCCCGGTAGAAATGATCCCTGCGACAATTCCGGCAAACTTCAGTGTCCCTTGTCGCTGATCCTCACAGGATTCGAGTGAATTAATCCGGGTTTCGAGGTTTGCCATCACCTGATCGCCCTGTTTCAACCGCTCAATCATAGTCCCGGTACGTTCATCCAGCCGGATGAGTAGTTCGTCACGGGCTGCTTCATTCATGGCATCACCTTCAGAACGAATGCATAGTGATCAATCCCGGAAATGCCCTTGACAACATACGGAGTCAGGATCTGAAACGTGCCATAGAATCCGGTTGAGGTTGAAACAATGCGGTAGTTCTCTGCCCACTCTGCTTGAGTTCCTACAAGAGTGATAGAGTCAGGGAGAGCGATCTTCACCGGAAGGTCAAGAAGTTGACCGGTTTCATGGATGATCAGCCCTTTCTTGTCGCTCCCGGAATAGCCGAATCGGCATGGCACTGAAGTCTGGTCATCTGCCCAATAGTACTCAGACTCTCCGCTCTGGTTTTCATAATCAGATTGAACTGATAACGTCCCGGAAAATGTCAGAGTGC
>NZ_JAJRBM010000191.1 GCF_028679455.1 Methanospirillum sp.
TGTCAATAAACTGACCGTTTTTAGATCCCAATTAACCTAGGGCCGCAAGCCTGACGAATCAGGGGGATTCTCCCATCCTGCCGTTGAAACTTCCAAAGAAGCGTATGCAGCAACCATCATCTATGAGAACGCGGAAGCCAAGACGGTTGGGCAGATTCCGGTGAAAGGGCCGATCATGGCAGCAGTCAACGCCGCAGTCACCAAAGAATCACCGGCAATGCCACGATCACCGGAGCGATGGGTACCGGTGTCTCGGCATCCCGTGACAGTTCAGAGGATACCTTCAGCAGGGCACTTAAGTGCCAGACATGTATTGGAAATCCATGTCCTGTATACAGGAGAGCATCACCTTCCTTTCCGGCTGATTCCATCCGGACTACGCCTGGGATCCTTACGCCTCCGAATTGACCCTCTTCACCATCCATGCGATTCTTTCTGATAGATCAGACCTGCACCTTTTAAACATCCTCCTTTCCCCCGGAAAACATCCCTCCGACTATCCAGTTGTTCTCGCTCCTCCCCCCCTCTCTCCATAACATTCATACCCTTCTCTTCCTTAGTACCCAGATGGGATCATGAGTAGAAGAGTGTTGTATCAGTGGAGAATTCCAGGGATCCTGGTAATTCTTCTGTTGTGGAGTATGGTGGCAGTATCAGCGGAATCGGTCCCGGACCTGACAGGATCATGGCAGGGGGTATCCGTGGATACGTATTCCCCTTCTGAAGGATTTACTGACAAGACGAATAACATGGGATCGTTCCATATTATAACCAAGGATGACCTGGCTTTTGCCGGGAATGTGACATATTTTGATTCTGATACCGCAGCCAATGTGACTCATTTTTTTCCCGGTGTTCTATCGCCTGATGGAAAAACATTCTTCAAAGATGAGACCGGAAGTGGAATATCGTTTGGAGAACTGGTGTCTGACCAGGAACTCTATAATTACATGCTGTTTGCAGACCAGGATCTGATGGTTATCGTCTCTCATCTGGTGAAAGATGGGACGACACCTGCTCCTGAAAAGACGGTTCCTTCCTTGATCGGAGTATGGAACTTTACCCATAACCGCAGTACGGGAGTGAATACTACTGGTCTTCTGACCATCGAGGAGCAGCAGGGCAGGATCTGGAGCGGCAGGGAACAGATCCATGATGATGATGGAACAATGATTGAGCTCCCCATGGTTGGGACGATCGGAAATACCGGAAGATTGTACGGAATTAGTCAGGATGGGGCATTCATGTTCGGCTCAATGATCGGAGATGAAGCAATTGAAAATGCGTTTGTCATCCCGGGAGATACTGACGGCACCCTGGTAGTCGAGCGATGGATGACGAGAAATGAAACGCCGATCCCGAAACCTGGCCGTACATATCCGGATATCACAGGAGAGTGGACGATAGATGACCGGAAAGTGATCCAGAACGGAACCATCACTGATGAAGGACCGGTATCCGGCGAGTGGATGTCATACTCCAACCAGACGGAAAGGTTCGTGACTGCGACACGGCACACCGGGGATACCGATAATTCACAGGATAAGCCATCCTCGCTCATATTCAGGACCCCTGATGAGGCATACCTGACCAATGCTGATGCAGCACTTGTACTGTATCACATTATAGACAATTCAACTATGGAAGCGGTCGTTAACCGGAAAGACGGAAAATCAATCCTCTACCTTGATGTGCTGAAAAGGAAAACTGAATAATTGAATTACCACGATTATTTCTCCTTTTTTCCGGATCATTCGCGATGCAAAATCACTCACCGTACCGGTCCCGCGATCGGATGAAATATCGTGTGTACGGCATTTTCAAGTCCGCTCAAGACCGTTCAGAGGATACCTATAAAGCAGGACGCTCAATTGTCATGCCAGCAATGTTTTTCTCGTGTACGGGACGGCGTCAGATAGCGTAAGAAAAGTGCTGTATATCCATGGTTCTGTTCTCCTTTTACCTGAGTAGATACAGGGCCGCACGATTTTACAGCACTTTTCTTACGCTATCAGCAGATTCTAGGGATTCGACCATGAATATATGTTTGATCCTCAAAGAAATCTAAATGCCGCCACTATTTTTCATTGTATCATGAATTTCACAATCCAAATGATTGCATTCAGGACATGGGAATCGTGAACTCTGTGGAAAGTCAATCAAAATTTCTAATTTTCGTTCACTCTCCTGAAATTTAAGGGAGGATATGGTCCAAGGAGCAGTTAAATGAAGAGCGGCATGAAATAGTTCCTCAGCAAGAATCATTATACTTGATTACATTCACTGATACTTTACCCACTCGAAACGTCGATGAGCCAAATCACGATACTGATCTGATCCATAAGTAAGATCTCTCCTCCTTTGAAACTGACGAATATCCTGGTGTATAATCGCTGTAATATTCGTTCCCCGCTTGAGTTAATGGCAGTTTGGTTATTCTAGAATTGATAATGCCTACAGGTGGTCACACCTCAACGCGTCGAAACACCCTGACACAGATGACTCCCAGGACTACCGTTAGCGTAGAGAGAACAAGAATCTGATTTATCGGGACAACTCCGGTCTGCATTAGACGAATTGCGTCGATGGCGAAACTTAACGGATTTACTGATGCGGGAAGCAACATCCATTTCGGCATGGCACTATAAGGCATCATAGCCGATGATGTGAAAAAAACCGGCATGGAGATCATTGCATACAACGCAGCATAACTGTCATGTTCATCCACATAGAGGGCTAGTGTGGTTGCAAATGTTGAGAGAAGGGTTCCAAAGATAACCAGAATCAGGTATGTTCCCGCAAGTTGTGCAGGAGAGTACAGGGTAGCTCCTAGAAGAAAAGCCATTGCGAGGATAATCGTTGTCTGAATGATTCCGCGGATCATGATCACCAGGATTTTTCCAAACAGAATACTCTCCCTCGGGGTAGGCAGAGCCAGAAATTTGTTGAAAAATCCAAGCGTCCGGTCAAGGATAATCAGGGAGCCTCCCCCCAGTGATGCATTCAAAATGGTCATCGCAAGAACCCCGGGTGTTACGAAGTCCAGATAATTATCGGTAAACCGGATTGGAAGTGCAAGACCGACGAATATCAACCAGGCTGCCGGGATCATCATCGCTGATAAAAACCCCCATTTTGCCCGGTACCACCTGATAAGATCCCGTTTGCAATACACCAGAATTGCATTCATCAACGTCTCCCGGTCATGTTCCGAAACGAACTCAGGTTAAACGGACTTGAATCTTCTTTAGTGCCAACAAGATGAAGAAATACGTCATCAAGTGAAGGAGACCGGACCGTCATAGCGACTACGGACATCCCCTGGCCAGTGAGAGCATCCTTTATTAGCGGTACTGCAGCAGCTCCGTCATCGGCATGAAATATGAGTTCCTCTCTCTCCTGCGTGAAAAACCTTACACCAGGAATTGAAATGTTTGAATATTCCCCCTTAACAGTTACTGATACCACGTCATGCGAAAGCCGCTGCTTCAACCGGGCAGGAGTGTCAACAGCCCTGATATTGCCTTTATCAAGGATTGCCACCCGGTCACAGTACCGGTCCGCCTCATCCATGTAATGGGTGGTCACCAGAATGCACATTCCTGCATCACGGAGGGTCATGATATGTTCCCAGATCTTCTTCCTGGCTGCAACATCAAGACCGACGGTTGGTTCATCGAGGAAAAGCACCTGAGGATTGTGGACCAGTGCCTGGGCCAGTTCAAGCCGTCTTCTCATCCCTCCGGAATATATTTTTGCGTAATCATCTGCCCGGTCAGAGAGTTCCAGAACCCGGAGAGCATCTTCGGTTTTTTTTGCAGGATCAGATACCCCATAGAGCTCGGCATACATCATCACATTTTCCCTACCGGTCAGCCTCGTGTCCACAGCCATATCCTGGGGCACATAACTGATCATCTGCCTGACGTTGTCAGGCTCTTTGCAGATATCATATCTACAGATCTCTGCAGTACCTTCAGACGGAGAAAGGAGCGTGGTCAGCATGAGGACTGTTGTAGTCTTTCCTGATCCATTCGGGCCGAGGATGCCGAATAACTCATCAGGGATTATAAGATTCATCCGGTTTACTGCACAAAGGGATCCAAAATTTCTGGTCAGGTCTTTGATTATAATTTTCGCTGTAATGGTCATCTGAAAGGATCTCCTAGTCATGAGTCAGGATATGATACCCCCCTGACCCCCGGAACTCAAGTTCGATATGGAATGTATGGGGAGTATAAGTCTTAATTATTCATCGCTTGAGGTGAAACCGAGTGAGGGTACTATCCGGATGTACCCAATCTCATGTCTCCTGTAAA
>NZ_JAJRBM010000192.1 GCF_028679455.1 Methanospirillum sp.
CAAGCCCGGTCTGTTTATACCGAAGCTTGATATCCCTCATCGCGAATGAAATGATAAGTTCCCGGTATGCCCAGAGTTCCCGGATATCCACCGGTACCCATTTTTTGGGAGGACGAATAACAAGGCTTGGGACTCTTTGGATTGATGAATCTGTAAGTGGTGATGAGTTACTATTCAAATCTGAAGAATGCGGCATATGTACCTACGGTCGATTTTACTGATCCATTTTAAACTTTAATCTAATCTCACTAGTATTATCCACGTGTAATTATCCTCCAAAACCGAACCTGTCCACGTTAATATTTCATAATATTTTGTTTAGATGCATAAAAAATGTAGCAACTGATGCATCAAGCAAGTCTGAATATGACGATTTATTTATGGAGAATCTCCCTTGTCCCGGATCTAATTAGCTAAATATATCTATCATTTAAATCTCCAGGGAGAACAGGGCCCGATCATACTATCTCGTGAATGTTTTTGGGGATCCGAGAGAAAAACGGCATTCACCTCTGTAAACTGAGTCTCAAATTTGTCGGTTGATTTTTATGTTTTGTATTGTAAGACACTCTTGTTCTGGTACTCTAATCCCTTTGGCGGTGTTGCATTCATCCGGCACTCTGAATTCAATGAGATTGTTCCCGAGCCGGAGGGATGATTTGAGTTTGACTGGCAAAGACAATTCTGTGTAATGGTCCGGAACAGTGAGGTTCCCTGCGGATTTCCCGTTCACGGTAACTTCCAGTGTTTTTGGTGAATCCACTGCAGATGCCACGATAAGTAATGTACAGTTATTCTGTACGAGCGAATAGCGCATGTACTGGATCGATACTGAAGAATAGTTTGCTATGGTTCGGAATGGATGGCCCTCATGGTATTCAAGCTTGCTCCAACCATTATTGAAATTTGTCCCAATACGGATTGGAAAATCTGTTGATGGGTCAATAATATCATTCTTTCTCTGGAGATTCTCCAGAATATTTATTGGGTTAATGATGATCGGACCAGCGTTGAATGTGGTGAAGATCTGATTATCCGTGATACTCCAGAGCCGGGACGTATCGGCCGTCGCAAAGTTACTTCCCACTAGGGTGAATGTCGAAGGAGAATCGTTCCAGTTTCCATTAGGATAATAAAATGCCCCGACAACCTGAACAAATATTGACCAAGCAACGAGAACGATGACGATCCCCCACACGATCTTTGCCGATGATAATCCGTCTTTTCTCTTTTCATCAGTGGATATCTGGGAATCCAGAAATATTCCCACAAGAATAAAGATCAGCGGCAGAGAACCAGCTAAAAACCGCGGTCCATAGGTAGTGCCTGCCCACCAGCAGTCGAATGCGGAATAGACAAGGATCTCAAGAATAAAAGCAATGCCACAGGAAATGAAGACCCTTTGTAGTGTTAAGTTTTTTATTGTGGATCTAATTTGGAATATTCCTAATAATGCAAGAATGGCAATGGGCGTAAAGACAAATAAACCCCTGTTGGGGCTGATCAGTAAGCCTGCCATGTGCACGAGTGTCGGAAGGCCAAAACTGAATTCTGAAAGCAGATTACTATATCCGCCAAAAAGGTTCCCTGCAACCGATTCATTATAGATAACAATTGGAAAAGTGGCAATACCTGCAGATACACAATATGTTACAAAATCTTCTCGTCTCTTTAGTGCTGCATACACGAATGCCGGAAGAACCAGGAATGCATCCGCAGGTCGGGTAAAGACGAGAAGGCCGGAACATATGCCAAGGAGAATGAAGATGCGCGAATCCGTCTGCCTCTCATTACGGATAATAAGGTAGAATCCTATTGAGAAAAGCAGCGCTATCATGCCGTGCTGCCATAACGCCTGGCTATTGATCGACCACATGCTGGTGCCAAAGGCAAGGATCAGGGCGGTAATCAGGGCAATGTTTTTCCTGATAACCTCTTTCATTCCGGCATAAAAAACAGTTATTGCTGCTGCAGTGATGAATGATGCGGCTATCTTCTCCATGATATAAACAATAAGAAAACAGGAACTGTTTGACATATCCAGGGGGATATGCATCATCTTCATGAAAATGTATGAAACAACATAAAGCGGTGTGACGAGGATTGGTGTCACAATGGGATAGTAAGAATAAAGATTATTGTTCACCGCGATGAATGAGCTGATATTCTCTGGCTGAAGTAAGAGAGATGATGTCGTCAGCCAGGGAACATGGGTGTCGAGAATAGTAAATGGCAGGATGGTTGCGGCAAGTGTGTCAAAACTGTTGATATTACGAAAATTGAGGTTATAGATAACGAATGTAAAAATAAAAAGGACGATGTATGCGTGTGCAGAGGCAATAGAACAGGCTCTCATTACACTCTTGTTGTTCTGGATTCTGGTGAAACAATCCTTGAACCGCATCGTGTCGCCTCAATTTTCCCTATGTAAATTCATCACCGTAAATGGACTATCCACTTTTGATGAGCAGGGCGAGGCCACAGATAATCACAATAATTCCCGCAAATCGGTAGGGGCCAATTTGTTCATTGAAAAAGTATTTGGAGAATACCAGAACAAGACAGATTGTCAGGGCAACAAACGGGTAAACGTAGCTGAGGTCTTTCTGTGAGAGGGCAACCAGCCAGAATATTGTACTTATTCCATACAGGCAAAGTCCTCCGAGAACGTAGGGATTAAGAAACATCGATATTATGCCCTGAATCGAGAGATCATTTACCGCACCGAAGTGGAGCATGCCATTTTTTAATGCAACTTGGCCAAGGGCAGAAAAAACGATAGCGATCAGAATGATAAGCAGTGTATCCATATTAACCTCATATTTTTTAAAAATCTCCATTGTTCTCTCCATCACCTGGTATATGGTTGTTTTTTAAGGAAGGCTCGTGTACCAATTTCTCTTCGGTTCAGATAACCTTTTGGTAGTCCCGGATACTCGAGAAAAACCAATAAATGCGGCAACAGGTATAACTCACACGATAATCCCAAGAAAATGTATGGATAATACTTCAAGCGGGAAACTACAACAGGGAATAAAAACCTTTTTTGATATCATATTCAGCAATGATCTAAATCAGTTCCTGATGGGTATTTATGGCCCCTGTTGACCTCATACCATGTAATCGTTCGCTGTAGCCCCTCGCGGAATGGCATCTGTGCCTCAAACCCGAACTCGCGTTTAGCACGGCTCACGTCAAGGCACCGTTTGGGCTGGCCATCCGGTTTTGTGGTGTCCCAGTGCACTTTGCCCTGGTATCCAGTCAGTTCCTGAATGAGTGACACCAGGTCCCTGATGGTAATCTCCATGCCGGAACCAAGGTTCACCGGATCAGACTTATTGTATCTCTCCGCAGCAAGGATGATCCCGCGGGCAGCATCATCGACATAGAGGAACTCTCTCGATGCA
>NZ_JAJRBM010000193.1 GCF_028679455.1 Methanospirillum sp.
CCAGAGTTTACAATCTGAGTTATATATTGAGTTTTATCAACGTATGCAAACCCTTCTGTTCGGATTTCTCTAAATGATTGTATTCCTATAGGAAGGTTTGATGCCATCATGCCCTGTATGGTATTTGGTTGAAGAGAATTTCAGGGTTTTTATGATCGAAATATCTTTGTTCTCTCTCGAAATTTTCAGGATTGAACGGTAGGAATCTGTTAAGTTCTCTCTCCTATTCTCTCGACATCCTGCATATCCCATACTATATATCCCTCCCGCATCAAGGTATCTTTACCCCCGACTATCCGTGCTGCGATTCCTCCCGTGACTGGACGGGAAAGATTCCGAATGAGTCCTGTTTTTTATTACCCGGGTCTGATTATCCCTCGCCTGATCTTCTGTCAACTCCCGGTTTTTGTACTATTATATGAGAATGAGACGCTTGTTATCATTCATTTCAGGCCTCAATTCATAAGATGAATCTCGAATCTGTCTCTGATAACTGGCATACTACACATTTTCGTAGTATTACTCATTTTTCTCACATAATTGCCTCATTTTGGGGTTATTTTCATGAAATATTCTCGTTCTGATCATAGCAGTTTGCCTGGATCTAAATATGGATTAAATGGCCTCCAATTTGGTAAAATCTCCGAATTATCGTTTTTATAAGGGGGTGCTATGATGATAAGATACTGGGATGTAATTATGCATGCCCTGAATAGAGATCAGGGCACCTCGTCTTTCTATTGCACCAATCACATTTGAGATCATCCTCATATTTGATCTAGGTCCGGTTTCGGATCAGGTATTACCATGTTCATCCCACATGTATTGATGATATGCGATGTGTTGTTTTTCATGATTATTTTAGTTCAATAGGGGGAGGCGAACAGGTTGCAGCTGCACTTGCATCCTGTCTTTCAGCAGATCTGATAACAACAGAATGCAGAGAGACCAGGCTGCCGGATACTCTCGGTATCCCGATCCATTCCCTGGGTGCTGTTATTCCTGTTCCTGTTTTGAAACAGATGTCTGCAGCCTGGCGCTTTTCACATGCTGATCTGACCGAATCTTACGAAATTTTTATCTTTAGCGGTAACTGGGCTCCGCATGCATCAAAGCTGCATCATCCCAATATCTGGTATTGTCATACTCCTGTACGGGCTTTGTACGATCTTGCCCGACTCTTTGAACAGCGGTTACCATGTTATATCAGGCCCCTATATCGGATCTGGGCTGAACACCAGCGTATAACTGATCAGCATGCGATTGCGTGTATTGATACGATCATTACGAATTCTCATAATACTGCGGAAAGGATCCGGCGGTATTACCATCGTGAAGCACGGGTTGTATATCCGCCGGTGGATTTGGACCGCTTTTCGTTCAGGGAATCTGGTAATTTCTGGCTTGCGGTGAACCGATTGTACCCGGAAAAACGGATAGAACTTCAGATAGAAGCGTTTCGTCAGCTTCCTGAAGAGTCCCTCATCATAGTCGGTGGGAGTGGGGGAGGTGATCATGCGATACGATATGCGTCGAGGATCAGGGAAAACCTCCCATCCAATGTGAAGATACTTGGTTCGATTTCGTCAGATGAATTGACTGAGTTGTATGGCACCTGCCGGGGATTGATTTGCACAGCAATAGATGAGGATTTCGGGATAACTCCTCTTGAAGCGATGGCATCAGGCAAGCCGGTGATTGCGGTTAATGAGGGCGGGTTTCGGGAGACTGTTGCTCATGGAGAAACTGGGCTACTCATTGAGGCAACAGCACAGGGGGTTGTTGAAGCGATCAGGGAAATTGGAAAGGATCCGATCCGGTACAAAGATGCATGTATCCAGAGAGCACAGGGTTTTGGTGGAATGGAGCGGTTCTGCAGAGAGATCCGGGAAGTTGTCCGGTCATTAGAATGAAGGGGATTCCTGTCTCAAACCAGTACTGAAGATCCTTTTTCACCCTCCCAACTTCTATTCCGCAATTGACACATGGTTCTTTCACGGTTTTTTCATGAATTTGTCATGCATGAGCGTATCATCAGTTCAAGTTCCTCAAGATCATATTCCATGATCGTCTCGTTATTGCTATCATAATTCCTGATAATTGACCTGGCAACTACGCAATATATCTCCTTTTGTTCATGACTTTCCCATTTGATGAGTTGTGGTTTCACATGGTGATATGAGCTTATCTGATCAACTCTGAATCCTGTGGTGGATGTCATCGGTAAGTTTCAGGATGAGTGAGTATTTTGCCTGTAAAGAATAATACATAATCGAGAATGAATAACAAAGTTGCGTTAATTACGGGAATTACCGGACAGGATGGTTCCTATCTTGCAGAACTCCTGTTATCAAAAGGATATGAGGTCCACGGACTTGTTCGCCGGGCGTCTACTTTCAATACCGGCCGTATTGATCATATCTATACCGATGAGCATGATCCCAACGCAAAATTATTCTTTCACTATGGGGATCTCTCCGACTCCGAGATGATCTCCCATGTGCTCTACAACATAAAACCTGATGAGATCTATCACCTCGGAGCACAAAGCCATGTCCGTGTGAGTTTTGAGACTCCAGAGTATACCGGGAATGTGACTGGTCTTGGTACAACCCGTCTGCTGGAGGCGATCCGGCGGAGTAATCCGGATGTCAGATTTTACCAGGCTTCCTCAAGTGAGATGTTCGGACATATTGCTCCTCCCCAGAATGAGGAGTCCTGTTTCTGGCCCCGGAGTCCGTACGCCTGTGCGAAGGTGTACTCATATTGGATGGCCCGCAATTACCGTGACGGGTACGGGATGTTCTCATGCAATGGGATTCTGTTCAATCATGAATCCCCACGGCGGGGCGAGATCTTTGTCACCCGGAAGATCACCCGTGGGGTTGCAGCAATTCTTGCAGGGAAGGAAAAATATCTGTATCTTGGAAATCTGGATGCAAAACGAGACTGGGGTTTCTCTCCTGAGTATGTTGAGTGCATGTGGCGGATTTTGCAACAGGAGAAACCTGATGATTATGTGATCGGGACCGGAGAGATCCATAGCGTGCAGGAGTTTGTGGATGCGGCATTTGCATATGCCGGTCTTGATGTTGAGAAACATGTCCGGATTGATCAAAAGTATTTCAGACCTACTGAAGTGGAAGCACTTCAGGCTGATTCACGGAAGTCAGAGCAGAAGCTTGGGTGGAAGGCCCGGATTAAGTTCACTGAACTGATGAAGATCATGGTTGATGCAGACATGCGGGCTGTCGGGCTGGAGCCCATTGGAGAAGGAGATGAGATAATCAGCCGCGAGTTCCCTGACCGGTGGTGGAAGAAGGATTAAATATGGTCTTTTAATCACCCCTTTTGCGTGAGTATGCCACCTACTCCGGAATAAAATCTGCTTATCGACGTTCGTGTGGGTAAAGTATCAGTGAATGTAATCAAGTATAATCAATGAAGCAGTTGATGATGGAAGGAGAATTGAGCAGATAGTAAACCGGGTTCTAAAGAATACTAACTATATCCGGCTTAAGAATTCCCCCTCTTTAACAAAGAAACGAAAACACTTGATGGATTAAAAGAGATGAATCTGAAAACTACTCGTACATATAATCTTCAACTGAGTCTTCAGTTGTTTTGGACTATGGAAGATAAGTTGTCCGCG
>NZ_JAJRBM010000194.1 GCF_028679455.1 Methanospirillum sp.
CATTCATGAGGTTCTTCAATAAAGAAGATCAGGAAAACCTATCCCGGACTCTCGTTGAGGTGAAAAATGATCCTGTTATCCGGAGCGGAGAATTCACAGTTAAAAAAATAAATGGTGAAAGTCGTTCAGTTCTCCTCTCACTCTCTCCGATTTTTAGGGATTCAGTCTACCGGGGGGTTAGGGGTGTGATTGTTGATATCACTGATATGAAGCAATATCAGGAGAAACTTCAGCATACCATTGAGGAAAAGGATGTACTCTTCAGAGAACTTCATCACCGGGTTAAGAACAATATGCAGGTCATCTCCAGTCTGCTTCAGTTGCAAGAGGAGTATATTGAGGATGAACGGGTAATATCAGCAATTCATGACTGTGAGCAACGTATCACCTCAATGGCACTCGTTCATGAGACCCTGTATCGAAGTGATTCACTCTCCGAAATATCGTTAGGAGGATATCTTGAAAATCTCGCAAGTGAAGTGATCAGCAGCATTGCAACGGTAAGGGATATCAGGACTGAGATAGAAGTTGGAGATATTACTTTCAACCTGGATGCTGTGGTAACTCTTGGTCTGATTGTCAATGAACTCATGGTTAACTCGATGAAGTATGCTTTCGTCGGTAAGGGGAAAGGGACGATCAAAGTCTGTATGAAACACGAAGAGGGGTCTTACGTGCTTTCCTATGCAGATGATGGGATCGGTCTTCCATCTGATTTTTCCATAGATTCATCTAATAGTCTTGGAATGCGGTTGGTTCGTGTTCTAACCCGGCAATTGCTTGGTTCTGTCACGATCGGTGGATCAGAAGGACCCGGGGCCAGTTTTACGATCAGGTTTCCGGTTCGTTCATAATAAAAGGGGGGATTTGTGCGACACAAATACTGGTAGTAGAGGATGAGGCAATTGTGGCAGAATCCATTGCCTCAAAATTGCGTAAATTTGGATATGGAGTTGCAGGACCAGTCCCAACCGGTGAAGAGGCTGTATCCATGGCGGAAGAGGTACGTCCGGATGTAGTTCTGATGGATATTCACCTGGCTGGCACTGTTGATGGAATTGATGCTGCCCGCGATATCTCTGAAGCATTTCGTATACCGGTGATCTTTCTTACGGCTTATGCCGACGAGCAGACCCTTGAGCGTGCAAAGGAGGCAAAACCGTTTGGATATCTGATAAAGCCGTTTCGTGAGCGTGATTTGCATGCCACGATCCGCATGGCACAGGAACGTTCCCGCTTGGAAGCAGAACTCGAAGCTGCCAATCATGAGTTGGACTCATTTAGTTATTCTGTATCTCATGATCTAAGGGCACCACTCATCGCAATTGATGGCTTTTCCCGGATCCTGGAAGAATCATATATGGCATTCCTTCCCCCGGACGGGCAGGAATGTCTGCAGCGGATACGACAGGCTGCAGCGAATATGGATAAATTAGTGAATGATTTTCTTCGGCTTTCACGAGTAACCAGGGCGTCACTGGTTATGGATCGGATTGACATCAGTAGCATGGCAATCGAAACACTGGAAGAACTCTCCCGTGAACATGAAGAAAGGAAGGTTATCTGGACCGTACAACCCGGGCTCACGGCAATGGGTGATAAAGGGCTTCTGTTGATTGCAATGCAAAATCTGCTCTCAAATGCATGGAAATACACCGGAAAGAGACCTGAAGGGAGAATTGAAGTAGGCGGTGTTCAGAGGGGTCAGGGACTTACTCTGTATGTGCGTGATAACGGTGCCGGTTTTCCCCCTGAAAAAGCAAATCTTCTTTTTGTGCCCCTTCAACGACTTCATTCTCAAGATGAGTTCCCGGGGAACGGTATCGGTCTTGCTACCGTACAACGGATTATCTTCAGACATGGGGGAAAGATCTGGGCTGAAGGTGTTCCTGATGCAGGATCAACGTTCTGGTTTACGATTCCGGAACCTGCATAACAGTGGTGGATGAAAATGTCCGTCATATTGAAAAACGAAAGAAAAATGATTTATGGAAATACCACCGAGATGGAGCATGTGTTCAGGTGAATGCAAGTTAAGCGGATTCTTCTGAAAGGTTTGATTTCAAGGTGAATCTGTTACACAGGTATACGTAAGAAAGAGATAGGGGGATGGGGATGCCTCGGGTTCTTATTGTTGATGATACTGATTTTGATCGGAATCTACTCAGAAATATTTTGGTTTCTGCAGGTTATGAAATTGCAGGGTTAGCCAGCGGGGGTGAAGAAGGGATCAACCTCTATAGGGAGGTGATGCCTGATCTGGCCATGTTGGATCTGATCATGCCTGATTTGAATGGAATTGATACGCTTCGCCGAATTCGCGAAGAATATCCTGAAGCACGGGTCATGCTATGTACTTCGGTGGGCGAAGAAGGTATGGTGGATCTTGCCCGGCGTATCGGAGCAAAAGGGTATGTTGTAAAACCCTACCAGGCTGTGAATCTGTTGAAAGCAGTAGAAAGGATTGTGGGCCCTCCTGGGAAGAAGGCCGGAGTAACTTGGGAATAGGTTCGCCAATTATGTTTATTCAGTAGTCTGACACGTGTAACATCGGTACTACTCGGTTGACTGATTGGTTTCATTTCCGGCTTCTGCTTCCGGGGGAATCTCAACTCCTTCGGTATTGACTGTGAGATTTGTACCGGTGGATGTATTCACAACAATTCCTTCATTTGGTTGATTTGGGGTATTATTCCCACCAGTTATTGAAGTAACACCTCCCTTGGCATATGCTTTTGATGCTTCTTCTGTCTTGTTCTGCTTTTCATACGTTTTTGCAAGTTTTATCCAGAGGGAAACATCTGCTGGTCTAATATCAACTGCACTTTGATACGCCTGTTCAGCTTCCTTATATCCGGTAAGTGCAGTCCAGGTGTTTCCTAACTCTGTCCAGGTTTTAGCATCAGCAGGATCAAGGGTAAGTGATTTTTCAAACGCAGCAACGGCCTCGTAGAAACGACCTTGTCCAGCGAGAATCCCTCCAAGCTGGCTCCACCCCCCTGCTTGTCCGGTTGATATCTGTAAAGATTTCCTGACTATTGTCAACGCTTCTTCATATCGTGACAGGCCAGCATATGCTGCTGCCAACTGATTCCACCCCTCAGTATCATCCGGGTATATGATGGTTGCGTTGAGCAGTGATGCAAGTGCTGTTTCATAACTCCCTATTGCATTCTGTTCTCTACCAAGAGGGATCAGGAGTGTGGTATCATTTGGGGTCTGATTCTGAAGTCGGAAATAGATTTCCAGAGCTTCGGTATCACGTCCAAGTTTTGAGAGAGCTGAA